>JASFTV010000125.1:0-9330 GCA_050050615.1 Desulfobacteraceae bacterium | reverse complement strand
ATACCCCTCCGTCCAACGCTCTCTGATTGTGGGCCGGCTTCGATTTCGCTTTTCTTTTTCCCAAAAAGTGGGCAAAATTCTGCCAAAAATGGGCATTTTTGCTGCCAAAAATGGGTAATTTCTTACATATTCCATGGGGTATACCTTTCTATGCCTTGGCTAAGTCACTGAAATATGGTAGTGTCTCATAACTCATTAAGTTTGCACGATTTTTGCATTGTTTTAGAGCTCTTAGGGGATTTTAGCTCTCTCTTTGAGATTACTTAAGTATGTTAATATTTAGAAAAATATACTAGGTTCTATAGTATTCGGTTAATTTGTGAAAATGTTTCTGTAGGTAACTAAAATGCTGGATTTTGGACCGCATCAATATCTGGACAGTGGAAGGCTTTTCAGGCTGTCTCGGGGCGCAAATATCGTTGTTGATCGCCTCCAGCAAGCTTCAAAAAGGCTGGTCTATGCCTGATTACAAACCAATAGGCGAACTATCTCATAACGGAAAACCTCTTCTCCAAATTCTCGACGCTCACCGAAAATGGCTGCGAGGAGAGGGGGGGGAACGGGCCGATCTCAGAAGGTCCAATTTGATTGAAGCTGATCTCAGCCGGGTTTACCTCATTGGGGCCAACTTGAGTAGCGGCGCCGTGATAGTCGGGGCCAACTTGAGTGAAGCCAATCTCATCGGAGCCAACTTGGTCGGGGCGAACCTTGTTGGCGCGAACATGATCGGGGCCGACCTTATCGCCGCCAACATGAGCGGCAGCCTTCTGAGAGAGGCCAACTTGAGTCAGGCCGATCTGAGGGAGGCCAACCTGAGTAGAGCCGTCCTGAAAGACGCCGTCCTGAAGGGAGCCAACCTGACCGGGGTCAATCTTAGTGGGGCCAATCTGATCGGGGCCAACCTTGTTGGAGCAAACCTCGTGGGGGCAAACCTCATGGACTCCGACCTGAGCGAGGCCAACTTGGTTGGGGCGGAAATGGGAGAGGCGAACCTGATGGGTGCAAATCTAAGCGGATCAAACCTGAGCGGGGCCAATCTTAGGGAGGCTGCCCTTGTGGGAGCCGAAATCAAAGAGGCGCTTCTCATTGGAGCTGACCTTCATGGGGCGAACTTCAGGGAAGCGAAGCTGTTTGGCGCCAATCTGAGGGATTCAACCTTGACAGCTTCTATTTTGGCGAGAGCGGATCTGAGTCGTGCTAATCTGAGCGGCGTGGTTTTGGATGATGCCGTCTTATCAGGCTGGATTATTGTAGGCGTTACCTGTACTCACATTATTAGTGGTCGCGAAAAAACAATAAGGAGATTTAGCCCTGGCGAGTTCGAGGAGGCGTTTGCCGAACGCGAAAGGCTGTCAGAACTCATCTTGAATATTCCTTTTACCATATCAGCCGATTTTGTGGCTAGATTCATAACCCAATCCATTAACGACGTTGTAGGCTGGCCAGTGATGAGCTTGAAAGGTATCGAGGCGTTATCCAAGGATGACACCAAGTTTACCTTTTTTGTTCTTGACAAAAGCTTCTATGAAAAGCAGGTCAACTTGTTTGAAACGCAGTTGAGAGATGCCTTGAATGAATATTTCAAGACTCCCACAACTGAAAAATATGCCGCTCGGCTAGAAGAGATCACCGACGAGACAAACAAGGCGATCAGTTTAAGAAAGATTGCTTCGACGCCCTATGCGCCGTGGCAGGGCAACACGAAAGGTATTCAGTATAAGGTTGCTGAACAATATAGTAAGATGGAAAAAATGAGTGAGGCGATCCGTAAGATTGTAGACGAAATCTTCAGATGAAACCATCCCTTCTTTTCAGCCGAGAGGTCAGGCTGCCCACATAAGAAATCGATCTTCGTTTGAATTCTGTGACATCACTTTGGCATCGACAGCTGTGGCCGACTGCACGCGGCATATGTATTGCCCGTTTTCATAGCTGTCGCCCATGATCGGTGAAAGAATTTTCCTTGACTTCACGCACCTCCTATCATTTCATAATATTGTCCATCCCGGGTTGACACTCGACACTTCGGAAAGTAAGGTGTTCCAAAAATCTTAGAGACTTATCAACAGAGCGCCAGCAGATTCGCTTCTATTGGCCACGGGCGGTCTTATTTCAGATTTTCACCAAGATCCCTAGATATTTTGTCTACAAAAACCGCGGCAGAGAACCCCGTCCGGAAGGCTGGGGGTGAATGGCGCGTCGTTTTTGTGGGGGTGCAGGGGGCTTGCCCCCGCGGTTTTTACAACGCGAAATGGGTTAAACCCATTTTGCTCTGAGGCCGCCGATGGCGGCTTTCCGGAAAATGCGTGGCATTTTCCGGTTGTGAAGATGCACCGCCCTGTGGGCGGGGAGATTCACCACCCACCTGATGTTTCAAGAGCCAGGTTCCTTCCAATCACCGGAGTCGGTTATGTCCAAAGAAAAACGCTTAGAATTGATCGAGTGGATTCAAGAGAAACGAAACTCGTATGTGATCACCTATATCTTGAGCGATCGGCCAAACGTGGAGGGAAATATCAGTCCAGATGCAGTGCGTGAAATGTACAACCTGCTATGCGAGTTAAAACCATTTGATAAGAAAAAGGAATTGGACCTTTTCATTTGCGCACGCCGCGGTGATAACGCTGTACCCTGGCAGATTGCCGGGATGATTCGAGAACTGTTTAGCCGGTTCAACGTTATTGTGCCATACAAAGCACATAGTGCCGCCACCATGATAGCCCTGGGGGCTGACAAAATTATTATGGGGGAAAGAGGTGAACTGAGCCCCATTGACATTGCCGTCACCTATCCTCAAAATGCCAGAGAGCTTGGATTGGCCGAAGGAGTCCACGTGAACATGGAGGATGTAACAGCCCTGATTTCTTTGTTGGAAAGCATAGGCAAGATACGAGAAAAGCAGAGGATCGATGCCTTCCTGCGTACGGCCGAAAAATTTCCTCCTCTTTTTCTTGGCAGCATGAACAAGGCGGTGGAGCAAGCCAAAACGGACTGCTTGAAGCTCTTGAAGAGCCGGAAAAGACGCTTTGGACCACGTGCTAACAAGAAGATCATCAGAAAACTCTTTTCTGACTTCTCGTCGCCTCATCGATGCATCTCGAGGTCCGAGGCGATAAAAGAGCTTGGCTTGAAACAGGTCAAGCAAGATGAAGAGCTTGAGCCAGTTTTTTGGGAGCTATTCACCCTTTATGAAGGATCATTGAGAACGAACGAGCCATTCTATCCGGAAGCAGCCATGGATCAATCCCATGAAGAAGAGATCGTGTTTCGCGAACATAAGCTCGCATATCTTGAGACAACAAAGAGAACGAGGACTTTTCAGCACGATGTCAAGTTGAAGAAGGTAAGGCAATACCCTCCCAGCATACAGTTTGACCCACAGATCACTCTACCTTCATTCCATATCCCTTCTGAATTACAGGTTACAGATGAATCAGTTCTAGCATTCATACAGCAGTGGCTGGAGAGTAATCTCCCCGGTTTAATAGATGCGTGTTTTGATAAACTCAGGCGGAATTTTCCAGTAAGCGCATACGAACGACTGGATTTCAACAAAAGGTGGGTGGATGAATAAGGATCCGGTTAGGTGAATCATGGCTAATTTTTTGCTAACATTCAAAACTCTTCGCATGGCTGGCAAAATGCTTTGCAGGAGAGGGGATAGTCCAGGCGGACACTTTTGAACCATACCCAGCTCTTAGAACTCGGCTCCTAATGAAGACAATTGGCCGAAAAACTTTCTCGTTCGACAAGCCGATAAAATTTGGTGAGGCGGCAATCTCATCCGTTTCCCAGCCAGATCGGGAACCTGGAAGCTTGCTAACTTCCAGAACCTATAGCGTATACAAGCCTGATATCACCATCCTGAAGCCTCTGCGTTTGTCACCGACCCATCGCCGAAATCGCATTGATAGCCCTGGCAAGAGTGCCGGGGCGAGCCGTCAGAGAATGGATGTCAATTTGAAATTGCAAGGTCGGATCGCAAGGGTGAGGCTAGAATCTTACACTTTGATAAGTAGCGGTGAACGCCTTATCCTCGCCACCAGCAAGGTAAAAAGAATAGATAAGTTCACAAGAAAAAGGGTGTCATGGGATATGTCAAAGAGTCCGGGCGTGGCGGGTTATAAGCTATATTGGGCTATAGGTCAAAAAGTGAATTATAATTCTGATTCTGCTGAAATCGGCAATGTTACGGAGGCCATGTTACCTGACGACGTTCCTTCATTTCCTCTGGCTTCAGGCGATATAGAAATCGGTGTCACTGCCGTGACCTATACTGGAAACGAATCTGATATGTCGGTGATATCCACTTTCTTCGATTTTACCGTACCGGAATCCCCAGCGAATTTGAAGGTGGAAAGTATATAGGAAAAACCCCATCGCGTAGGCGTGTACAATTGTGATCCGACTTGTTTTAAAAGACAGAACACGCGCCAAAGAAATAGAAGCTGGGTTTCACAAGATCTATCCTTTCCAGCAAAATATGAGAAGTTTGGCCAATTCCTAAGGAGAGAGAAGAATTGGAATACAAAGAGCTATTTGTTTTTGCTGTTGCCCTCGGTATCGCGGGATTTATTAGCTACAAAACCTTTCAGTGGGTGCTCTATGAAGAGATTGGGACGGGCTTAGCGTCACTATTTTTTGGTTTTGCAATCTTGGTTTTCTTGGTCATCAACAATTATGATTTCATCAGAAACTGGGGATTTTTGCGTAAGACGGAAGTGAAGGCCGTAAGGGAAGCCATCGGCGAGTTTACAGCGAATAGCATCGAGCTAATCAATGCTGAGTTTCAGAAGCAGAAAGCATCCATGAAGCCACTCACCGAAACCGTCAACAAAACCGCTGAAGCAACCAATGGCCTAGCCGTGGAGGCAAATGAAAGAGCTCAGCGGGCTGTTGAGATCGCTAAAGATGCAAAGGCACACTCTGAAAAGCTCGGCGCGGTCCAGGCATGGGCCGTTTGGGAGATTCTCATGAGCGACTTCCTTGAGATTGAAAACTACTTAAAAAGGTGGGAAGAAAAGAGCGCGTTCAAACGAGAACTTCCCCCAGCCGAGACTGTCAATGAACTGGAGGGCAGACTTGAGGCGCTGGAAAAGCGTATCAATCTTCCGAAAACGATCAAAGCGTTGTATCTTGAGAGACAAAGAAAGTATGAGATTTTGAAGAGAGTAAAAGAGGCATTTGGGTCTCATTCTGATAGATTTGTCAAGGGCGATTTCAGCTTGCCGGCGCCTCCGAAGCTTCCGTCCGCCGCAAGCATGGAAGCCGAACTGGTTGATCGAGCCCCCATGCCGTAAGATGACCTTCTCGCGCTTGGTCAACGATCATTTGCTCGGGTCACGGCCAAATCTGTCACCCATCCTCAGCAAAAGGGGGATCTTCGACTGCTATGTTTGACCCATACCCCCTATCCAGGGCTCCGAAAGATAGGCGGGTCTTCCTATATATCCTCCACTTCAATATTCTGCGGTGCGTCCGGCACCTTGAAATCGAAGTATGATTTGAGTTTGGTCATATCGGATTCGTTCCCCGCTTCGCTAACAGCGCTAATCCCCAATTCTATGTCTCCGGCAATCATGGGGAATGAAGGAACATCCTCCGGAAGAACAACCTCCGTCACATTGCCCAGTTCAACATGATCTGAGTTGTAGTCGACTTCGCCATATCTTGACCAATAGAGCCGATACTTTAATACATCATTGCTGCCTGAGGCTTCCCAGCGAACTTTTTTCTTTTTTACCCTTCCCATCTCTCTAACCTCCTTATGACCGACAGAGCTTTTGTGATCAGTGACCTGTTCACGAAAGCCCAATTCCTCTGATGATGGTGCAATAATCTTGAATTTTACCCCAATCCCCTTTTCACCGACGCATGCAATTTCACCATAAGTCCTCATATTCTTCTGGGAAATGGGGTGTCGAAAAGTCATTGACACCTCCTCCCCAACAAAGAAGGGGCTACAAGTTTCGATCAGCACGCCTCCGTCACTGATATTTTGGATAAAATCTTTATAAATGCGGTTCCCTACCACGTACTCCACGGCCGTGAAACAATCTTCTCTGGGATAGAGCCTTCTTTCCATCTCTGAAGCAGGGGTTTTCCCAGCCGGCCTTCTCACGGTCTCAAAACAATTAAAAAGACGGCGAAATGCTGCCATTGGCTTAACCGCAAAATAAAAAAATTCATCCGCAGGTGCGACGAAACTAACACAATCAAAGGGAGTGTCAAGAAAAATCAGGATTGAGGTGCCCAGACTCTGTCTGGCAGATGACCGTTTTCAGGCCCTTGCTTTTCAGAATTCTGTGAATTTCCACCATTTCATTGTATTTAGGCTTGTCAAGATCGAGCCTCTTAAATTCCGGTCGGTAATCCAAAACGCAGACCTGGACCTCAGGGTCTATTTCGCGCAGCTTCTCGCCCATCAATCCCACTTCCTGAGCCGGTATCAATGCCTTATTGTACGGAATCCCTATGCCCGTGAAAACCTTGTCTCTATATCTCTCAACAAGATACCTTGCTGCCTCCCATGCCGTATGCAGATATCTCTCAGCCAGTTCCTTGTCCTCCATGCCCGTGATCCGCATAAACGTTTCCGGATAATACCCCTTAAGGTCAGGACCCATATCTGTCACCCCGGCCTCAACCAGTTCATCGATATAGTCTTTTGTGAGGATCGAACCGTTTGTATCCACATGAATCCTTGCATTCGGGTCAGGGTTGAGCCGTTTTAGGGCTCTTACGTACTGCACAAGCCACTTCCTGTTCAAGGTGCTCTCACCCCCAGAAATAGCCATACGCTCCACCCCGAATTTCCGCCTGGTTGTTGTCATCACTGCGGCCGCCTCCTCGGGAGTCCATATTTTGCCCTTCCCATCGTAAGTTATATCCCAATTTTGACATTGGGGGCAGCGAAGATTGCATCCGGCGGCAAAGCAGGCAACCTCTATGTACCCGCGATCGCGTTTCAACCACCAGGGCGTTCCCACCCCGCCAACCGTGTGTCCGGTAAAGCCGTGAAGGATTCTCCTGGGAGACCTGTTCTCAGTGATCTCTGTTCCGATCCGAAGCCCCTCCCTAACGGGGGTAACGCAGGACGGCTTGAGTTCCTCGTTGACTTCCACGGCGCAGCTCCAGCAGCCGCCGACTTCACAGGGGGCAAACAAAGCGCCTTGTTCTGGGTATTTCGAGACTTTGTAGCCGCTTTTTTTCAGCGTCTCCTTAATGGATATCCCAGCACGGGCTCTCATACGTCTCCCGTCTATTTCTATGAACACGTCTTTGCTCATTTATGTTTCTCTTAACCGATACTTTATTCTTCTAAATCTCCTGTCACCGCTGAACCTGCGTGATAGCCACGGAAAAAGATGAAATCCCCCACAATGAACGATGATCGACCTCCCTGTATTTATAAGGCAAAGAACCTTTTTCTTCAAATATCCCCGAAGAATCGGGCTTCTAAGATCCAGTCATGCCTCCCCGCGACAAGCCGTGGGGTATTCTGGCGAAGGAGCGTAGGCGCAACGGACGATACAAAACGTAACGTTGGGCTAGACAGGGCAGAAGGAGCCTCCTCGCGGCATACTGAAGGTTCAGTTGAGATTTTCCTAGTGAAAATCGATTTTTTGCTTGATTTTAAGGGATCTTTATCGTGGAATAAGCTCTAGCTTTTTCTCCATTGTCGTGTGACAGCTGGTGAGGATGATACGCGATGGAGCGGCATCTCATAATGTGCCTGTTCAGATTCTGACAGTGCGATTTCCTGTGGGAATAAGCGGCACCCTTCCCAACGATGCAGAAACCAAATACAAGGCCTAAACGAAAAGCCTGCGGGGTCTTCTGATCCTGGGAGCTGTTTCAAAACCAAAGAGAGAGATAGCGAATCAGACGCAGGGGTTCGGTCGCTCTATCATCAAGTGGCATTTTCAAAAGCCGAAAAAAAGCTTTTTTGAGCAACTTAGGACGAAAGGGGTGTGCGATGGGACAACGTAAACTGGTGTTCACTTTTTCTTGCTTGGTGGTTTTTGTTCTCTTTGTTTTCTATCCAGCTTATGCCTCTCAAACCGGGAAGATTGCTGCCGGCGATGGTTTGCCAGCATTCACACTGGATGGGCCCGACTCTGTCGAGGCCCAAAAATACTTGGGCCTGGAGAATCGTGACCCCTTTTCCATATCACAGATCCCTTCAAAACTTGTCATTATTGATGTCATTAGTGCTCTCTGACCTAAGTGTCATAAGAGCGCGCCTATAGTTAATAGGCTCTACAACGTCATTCATGAAGATGCAGACCTCCGAAAAGATATCAGGATGTTAGGTGTAGGTGTAGGGAACACGAAGAAACAAATCGAGGTGTACAAAACCCAATTCCGCGTTTCATTTCCAATATTGCCGGATAGAAAAATGGAAATTTATAATGCCCTCGGAAAGACGGGGACACCCTTCATGATTTTAGCCACCAATAGTGGTAAGGTATTGATGACCCACGGCGGTATCATCAAAGACTTGGACGAGCTTTTGACTCAAATAAGGGAAATTCACAAGCAACAGTAATCTGTAATCGTGCCAATAGGGATCGCGTCAAGGCACACACTCTCCTTATTGTAAATGATGACCAGCGAAGAAGAAAAAGAGCATAAGGTTTCAGCGAGCTCCATATTTCGGGACATACCTGAGGACAAATTGCTCGAGATTGCTCGCATTGTTGAGAACACGGTCGTCCCTCCCAATACTGTAATTTTCCAACAGGGGGATCCTGGGGATAGTTTTTTCATCATCAACGCCGGCAAAGTCAGGGTATTCAGGAAAGATAGTGAAGGTATTGAGACGGAGCTTTCCCAATTGGGCCCTGGTGACAGTTTCGGCGAAATGGCACTTCTGACAGGAGAACCAAGGTCAGCAAATGTTGAGACCCTGGAAGAAACTCAACTGAGTGTTCTGTCAAAGGATCAGTTTGACCGGGTTCTGAAAGACTTTCCTGATGTTTCACTGGCCTTTGTGAAACAAATGTCCAGCTGGCTTCTCCGAGATGAGAAAAGGCTCGAGTTAGAGGCTCAACGGCAATATCGGCCTCCCAGTTTGTCGTGGTTTGATTTTGTCCTGATTATTGGCATAACCCTGCTTTGTGCACTGGTCTTCAATGCATCAAACCCCAACGGCATCTCCCTTTTCCCGAAAAGTTTCTCCAATGAAGCTGTGACCAAAGTTTCGGCATCGGTCGCCATGGAGGCCTATGACGCAGGGGAAACCTTGTTCATAGACGCGATGCCAGCCAATTTCTATGAAAAGCGCCGCATTCAGGGGGCGATCAACATGCCCTTGGCCCTTTTCGA
>JASFTV010000124.1:0-9389 GCA_050050615.1 Desulfobacteraceae bacterium | reverse complement strand
GGTTGAATGCATGGGCGGTCAGCATGACGGCCGGTATTTTCTTCCGGTTGGCAATCTCTAACAAGCCATAGCCATCGACGCCCATGATATCCAGAATCGCCATATCAAAATCCTGTGATTCCAGGATTTCTTCGGCTTTCTCAAAATTGGAGGCTTTTGCAACATGACACATCTTAAGCAGCTCTTCTAGAACCTCCAAAACATCCGGTTCATCATCGACGATGAAAATTTTCTTACCATCTAACAAACGCCTCTCCGGCATAGTGAAGCCTCCTTGTTCAAACGAATTTCTATGACCCCCGGAGCACGACATTCCCGTCTTGACATGCCCATCCTCCGTGTCACGACGTACCCTTCAGTTCAGCCAAATCTAAATCATTTATCAACCTTAGCTCGAACGCAACGGACATAATAGGAGTTACTCTTGTAGTAGCTGAGTACATAGCCGCCATCGAATATTACGATCCACGCACTATGCGTGTCGGGGCCAAAGGTCGTTGACGACCAGTAGCTTAAAGTATCCCGAAAAGGAATTTCTTCCCGCATAATCGGACGTAATGCATCATAGAGAATGCTTCGATCAAGTAACGTTTCTAGTTCCGCCGCCGTCGGCAAACGCCAATCGTTTTTCCCATCCAGTGAAAGTGATTCTGCATAGTCTTGGGCTTCGTACCAGGACATCTCCTCTGGAGATCCACACTGCCATTCCAGCCCGGTCTTGGGATCTTTCCAGGTAGGCGTTTTTCCGCTGCCAGGTTCAAATTCTTTCTCTGCTTTACTCTTAAGCTCTCTTGTCGGTTCATCGGGCAATTTTTTCGGCTCCAATGGTTGCATTTGGCTTTCTCATTTTGATTCTACTATGATATCTCGAAAGAGTTTCACCGGAGATTCCAGCGGGCTGATCTTTGAGGGTTTGCGCCACGAAAGCCCTAGCAGCATTTCTCGTTCCGACCAAGTCAAAGATCTCTCAAACCCTCAAAGATCACCCCGCCTCCCGAGAACCCTGTAGATATCGCCTTGAGGGGAATGGCCATTCCTGGCAAAAGCCTCGTCCGTCCTCCGCAGTAGCTTGCTACGGAGGATGGATCGGTTTGAGGCGAAGCTTCGTTAGCAACAAGTAAGAAAAAAGTGCATCATGTCACGGCACGCTTTTCTGTATCCCCTTGTCAGCCTCGCTGGGAAACGCTGCTGGGTCCCCCCAGAAGATACAGTGTGCGGGACAGATCAAGCTACATGCGGGTGCTTCGTTATTGCCCCGTTTTTGCACACACAGGTCGCACTTCACCGCCTTGGTCACTTCATGGTTAAACTGCATGACACCATAGGGGCACGCTTGTACGCAGCAGGTACCGCATGAAATACACCTCTTTGCTTCCTGCACGGCCATCTCTTCTATAAATCCCAGCTGAATTTCTTCGAAGTTCTTCACGCGCTTTTTGGGTTCCTGGCAAGGCATTTGAGCGCGAGCAACAGGATCATATTTCTCCTTCTGAGGTTCCGTGATTGAAGTCAATTTTGTATCTCGCAAATCCCTGCCTGCTCGAAGGTCTAGGCCTTTGATGTAGCGGTCAATGGATACGGCTGCCTCCTTGCCGGAACCGATGGCCTCCGCAACGGTCTTTGGCCCATAATAGACATCCCCGCCCGCAAAGACCCCTTTAATGGGTGTCTCCAAGGTCATGGGATCGGCCTCAAGAGCTCCTGTTGAACTGACTACAACGCCCTGCTTCTCGGCAAAGGAGAGGTCAGCAGCCTGACCAATGGCAATGACGGCTGTATCCCCCTTAAGTTTGGTCAGATTTGCGGCATCGTATTTAGGATTAAAGGCCCCGTCTTCATCGAATACAGAGGTGCAACGCTTGAATTCAATTCCCGAGAACTTTCCGCCTTTCTCTAAGAACTTGTTAGGCCCAAGCCCGTTGATAATCTTAACGCCCTCTTCTAAGGCCATCTGGATTTCGTGTTCCCAGGCCGGCATTTCATCTCGCTGTTCCAGGCACACCACAGAGACCTCCTTTGCGCCTTTGCGAATAGAACACAATGCCACGTCCATGGCCACATTGCCCCCTCCAACGACGATAACCTTTTTGCCCACGGATACGGGATTTCCAAGGGACACATCCCGAAGAAAATCAACACCCTTTAGCACGCCATCCATGTCTTCTTTTTCTAGGTTCAAACGCCTGTCTTTATGGAGGCCAATGGCTACAAAAAAAGCCTGATACCCGTCCTTTTTCAGGCTCTCGAAGGTAATATCTTCTCCGAACGTTACCCCTGTTTTGATCTCTACCCCCATATCCTGAATAACCTTGATTTCAGCAGAGAGGATATCTTTTGGGAGGCGATACGACGGAATTCCTACGACCATCATACCGCCGGCAACGGGCAGTTTTTCAAATACAGTAAGCTTATATCCCTCTCTCGCCAGGAAATAGGCCGCTGTGAGCCCTGCAGGACCTGACCCGATAATAGCGATCTTCTCCTCTCTCACCTCTCTGACTTCAGGGACGTAAGGATTCTTGCTAGAAAGATCCTGATCGGCCAAAAACCGTTCAATGGAGCGAATTGCAACAGGTTCATCGATTTGGTCCCGGTTACATTTCGATTCACAGGGATGAGGACAGACCCTCCCACACACGGATGGGAAGGAACTTGTGTTCTTGATCAGCTGGATGGCCTCCTGATATTTCCCCTTGGCCGCAAGGCCCACATATCCCTGGACATCATTGTGCGCCGGGCACTCGACCTTGCAGGGAGACGTGTCCTGCTTTTCAACGCCAGACTTGCCCTCCACCGCATTACAGCCATCGCATTTCTCAGGCTCGAGGAGCACAACACCTGTCTCCGGATCCTTGGTGATGGCATCTTCAGGACAGGCCAGGGCACAGGGCGTGTCTTCACAATGATGACAGAATAGGGGCACAAAAAGAGGCGACTTTTCAATCACCCTTACCACTCTCGGGCCGACGCCGAGTCCATGTTCTTGTTTACAAGCCACTTCACAGGCATGGCAACCATTGCAATCATCCTGATTAATCATCAAAGTTATTTTTCCCATTTTTCGCCTCCTATTCGTCTTCACAGGGAGATATGTTACACAAACAGCATCTCACATTGGTGGCACCCATATTGGGATCACACGTTTCAAAGGCATTGTCGGTCAGGATATTGGCATTGGATATATCCCAGCCATGACCCGGATCTTTGAGCTCCGGGTACCACCAGCCATGCTCTGCCGGAATCACCCTGGGATCAATGCCGTCGAATAGTTTTGCACGCATTTTTATGCGTCCCCTGGGTGATTCTATATAGACCCACTGTCCATCCTCGATGCCATGTTTTTTGGCTGTCTCAGGATGGATCTCACACATTGGATCCGGTCTGATCTCCCTCAGCCAGGGAATCATGCGGTTCGCTGTATGGAAATAGGTCATGGTCCGGAGCCCTGCATTGAAAATGTAGGGGTACTTTTTCGCCACCTCAGGAGTAGAATACGGACTCTCAGGGACTTCCACATATTTGGGCAGAGGATCACGTCCCCATTTCTCCAAAATGGTTGACCATAATTCCACTTTCCTGGTCGGGGTGGAAAATCCTCTCTCTTTGTATTTATAATACACGTGTTCGCCCTGCAGGTACCCTTTCTCCTTGAATTGCTCCCAGGTTAATCCCGAGGGCTCCAGCAGGTAATCCAGGGCGTCCTCTACCGTGGGCCACCATTCCTGGCCCATTCGTTTGCCGAGTTCTAAGAATATCTTGTGATCCTGCCAGGCCTCCCCGATCTCAACACACTTCACCCTAGCGAATACATAGCCGTGCCGTTTCCAGTTATCGGCCACATGGTTCTGCTCCAGCCAGGTGCCGGCAGGCAGGAAGATATCGGCCAGTTCAGCAGTGGGGGTCATGAAGTGATCGATGACAACAAGGAACTCCAATTTTTTCAAGGCCTCATAGGCCTCCTTGGCATTGGCCCTGCCTACAACCGGATTGGTGCCGCACAGCAGTCCGGCCCTAAGCTGATAGGGTTCTCCGTAAACGATGGAATCCCATGCCTTTTTGGGATTGATAAACGCCACCCTGGCGCCCAGCCTAAATTCTTTTCCGCCCAGCCTCTTGTCGAGCGCCTCTTTAGTGAGGTCCTTGTGCCGGCCGAAGTCAGCAACCGTCCGGGTCGGAGGATTCACAAAGAGGGCATTGCCTCCCGGGGCGTCCAGATTGCCGGTTATCGCCATAAGTCCGATTGCGGTGCGTGTAAAGTCGGTGCAGTTTATGCTCTGTTCTGTGGGCACGCCCCACTGGAGAGCCGCCGGTTTTGTAGTCGCATACATCCGTGCCGCCTCTCGGATTAGTTCTTTATCAACCCAGGTAATCTCTTGTACTTTCTCAAGGGGATAATCCTTCATGACCCTTTCCTTGAAGGCATCCCAGCCGTGGATGCAGTTTTCCGCGAAATCCTTGTCGTAGAGATCTTCCTCAATGAGCACGCGGTGGAAGCCGAAAGCCATGGCGCAATCCGTCCCCGGCCGGATCTGAAGCCAGATGTCCGCCTTCCCGGCATAAAAGGATTTTCGAGGATCGATGTTGATAAGCTTGGCCCCATTCTTTAAGGCCCTCATGAAATTCTCACCTTTGTATTCGTCGGCATTGGTCCACATGGGGTTGGTGGCCCATATAATGATGCATTTCGGCTCATTGACATAATAGTCCACAACAGGTAGATTGCCGCAGGTAACCAGACTCGTCGACACCCTTGAGACATAACAAAAATGCCCCGCCGTCAGAACATTGGGGGTGCCTAGCTGATTGGCAAAACGGTAGAGGTGACTCTCATAGTCCCTTCCCGTGCCTTGCCCTACGACGATGTTCTCCGGCCCGTATCCGTCGACGATAGCCTGGAATTTTGTCGCTATGGTGTCTAGCGCCTCATCCCAGGTAATTCGTTCCCATTTCCCGCTCAGTTTCTCGCCGACCTTCTTCATGGGGTGGAGAATCCTGTCCGGATGGTAGGCTGTTTGCGTAATAGACAGACCCTTGGTGCACATAGTGCCGTGAGTTATGGGGCTATCGGGATTCCCGTCCACCTTGATCACTTTGCCCTCTTTGACATGGACGATCACGCCGCAGGCCCCGTGACAACCGCGACAATGGGTCTTAATTTTCTTTACTGCACTCATTTTTGAACTCCTTTGGATTGATGTTTCACCCTTCCCTCCCCCTCGGCTTATTCAGTCGCCTGGAGTTTCTTCTCAATATCCTCGCACAAAGATTTCTTATCTATTTTTTGTGCCCCGGTATAGGGCATGGCCTCGATAAATTCGATCCGTTCCGGAAGCTGAAGCACAGAGGCCTTCTGCTCTTTCAAAAAAGAAATGATCTCATCAAAGGTGAGCTGAGCCCCGGCTTTGGGCTGGACATAGGCACAAACCCTCTCGCCCATAACAGGATCAGGCATCGGAACAACGGCCACAGCCGCCACATCCGGGTGACGGTTGATGAGTCTCTCGATTTCCGTGGTACTGATACTCTCACCACCCCGGTTGATCATCTCTTTAATGCGACCGGTAAGGGTGATATAGCCCTTTTCATCGATCTTGGCCACGTCTCCGGTTCTGAAGAACCCATCCTTTGTAAATGCCTTTTTGTTCTCCTCTGGATTTTGGTAATAGCCCGTAAATACACCGGGCCCTTTAAGGACCAATTCACCCTGCCTGTTGGGAGGAAGTTCATTCCCGTCTCTATCGATGACCTTGTATGTATCATAAGGGCATGTGGGCCGCCCCACGGTGCTACAGATTGTCTCTAAATCATCAGTGGTGCGCGTGATGGTCGTCATGCCTTCTGTCGCGCCATATCCATTGTAAAACTTCATTTTCAACTTTTCCGTGACATCTTTAACGAGGTCCGGGTGGCTTGCTCCCCCTGCGCTGTGCATCTTTTTCAAGGTACTCAAATCATGCTTATCAAGGTCCTTGTATTGGAGCAACCTTTGCGCCAAAGTGGGAACCCAGATGATGGAAGTAACTTTTTCCTTTTCAATGGTTTCACATATCTCTTTATCGTTTGTAGAATCCAGGAATATGATCTTACCAAGCGTGATAATACCTCCAATGAATCCCTTGGAGAATGTCAAATCATGACCTATGGGACCGGCGAGCAGGTTAATGTCCTCGATGCTCTGCTCCCATGCCTTGGAGCAATATTGGATGCCGTTTATGAGACTATTGTGCGTCCGGGGCACAATCTTAGGCGCTCCGGTCGTCCCTCCGGTCGGCCCCATGTGGGCTACCTGCATGGGTTCCGGGCGCCGCTTTGCAAGCCGGGCCAGTTTGTCCTCCGTCAATTCAGTCTCCTCGATCAGTTTTTCGAGGCTTGAAAAGGGCTGCTGATCCCCCTCACCCCGGACCGTAATAACATGCTTAACTTCGGGATGTTCCTTCAGCACGTCGCTGATAATGGGAACGTAATCCGTCTTTCCATATCTGGAGGCGACAATCCAGGAAGTGGCCCCCGAAAGGCCAATCAGGTGGTTGATTTCAAACTGGCGGTATCGCTCGATCAACAACACCGGGATGGCCCCAATCTTTTGAAGGGCAAAATAGGCAAAAACAAATTCGTTCCAATTCGGAAGCTGAACCAGGACCCGGTCCAACGGCTGTATGCCCAAATCCATCAGTCCTATGGCCAGCTTATCCGTCTTTTCCCGAGCCTCCCCATAGGTAAGGCGTGTTTTCCGATCCACGAAGGCCTCTTTTTCCGGGTGAATATCCGCAGCCCTGTCAAGGATATCCCCGAATGTCAGCCCCGACCACCAGCGAAATTTGTTATACTTTTCAGCATCTTGTTCTTTATACGGTGTAAATCCTTCCATAAACTTCGTCATACCTCACCCTCCATTCCCCCGCATTGATTTAAGGGATAAGGCGTTAGCGAGTTAGGATTCATTCTATAGAAAAACGGGCCTCGATCTTTTCGGCGCTCTCCTTGAGCATCGAACTATATAAGCCGATCATCTCGTCCTTGATCTGGCTCTTGAGACCGATGACCCAAATCGCCGCCTCCAAATGCCCTCTGTTGAGTCTCAGAGGTACTGCAAGGGCCCGTATCCCTTCAATATACTCTTCGTCGTCAAAAGCGAATCCCTCCTGACGAGCCTTCTTTATGATCTCCTTATATTTCCTCTTATTGACGCAGGAAAAAGGGGTGAATTTATTGAGCTTGTTCTCCGAAAGAATCTCGTCCATTTCAGCCTCAGAGAGCTGGGACAGTAAGACCTTTCCTCCCGCCCCAGCCAAAAGGGGAATTCTCATACCCGTCTCGGACGAGACCTTGATGTCAGAGGGTGAATCAATCTTGTCCACGATAACCGCTCTTAGGCCTGAACGGATTCCCAAGAACACGGATAGTTTTGTCTTAGCGTTTAAATCCTCCAGATAGGGACGTACGGCCTGAATCCACGCAGAAGCCTCGCCGGCAGCCTTTCCTAAGACATAAAGCTTCAACCCGAATCGAAACTTGTTGTCCGGCCCGTGTTCAAGAATCCCCAAATGGGTCAACGTGTAGACCATGTTAAAGACGGTGCTTTTGTGATAGCCAAGGGCGTTTGATATGTCGCTGATGCCCAAAGGCTTTTTGGAAGCGGCCAAAAATTCCAAAATTGAGAAACCCTTGTCCAATGCCGGGACTCTCTTGAACGCTGCCTTCATCTCTCCAGCTACCCCCATACGTTTTTCTCTCTAGAGAACGGATGATTTCTATATAAAATACCCGAAAAGCGATGTCAAGAAAAAATATGGGACCAGAAAAAACGATTGATCCCCCAGGCTTTCTCTCGAGACATCGAGGGAAACGCATTTCCTCATCTTGTTGAATTATAAGCGCGATGGTCGATGGCGGGCATGAGAAGATGATTGAAGAGATGGGCGATGCGGTTTTCAATCACCGATCACCGCCAGACTCGGGGTGGAATAACGATGATCTAGTCTTCTGTATCGCAAATAACTTGACATATTTCAATCGCAGCGGGGGCCCGTCGGCGTTGGTCGTCCAGACCGCAACTATACGCTCAGTAACCCCTTTAACGGCACCAAATTTTTGCCAGTCGCCCCGGAGCAGCCCCATAAGAGCCGCTTTCAAGCGAAGATAGGCTTCTGTGCCTGCCCGGGGCACCTATTGATGTTATGGGGGCGTGAAAGGAGCCCCTTGCGAATTTGAGTTGCGGATCTGAGAGACCAACGCCGACGGCCCCCCCTCGTCATTGTCATTTGGATAAGTTATTTGTGTTACAACACACTAGGCTGATAAAAGCACGTCTCTCAGTTCTTGTTCTCCCACCATGCCCTCTCTCAGAATGCGAGGCGGGTCAACGGTCACATCCACAACGGTGGATCCCTTTCCTCCTGCGGCCTCGCCGCCATCCAGAATCAAATCAACCTCCTCCCCCAGTGCGTGGGACACCTCTTCTGCGGTCATGCAAGCAGGTTCGCCAGAGATATTGGCGCTTGTCCCTGTGATGGGCGAGTCGGTAGCATGGGCCAATTTGGTGG
Organism: Desulfobacteraceae bacterium; assembly: GCA_050050615.1. GTDB lineage: Bacteria > Desulfobacterota > DSM-4660 > Desulfatiglandales > HGW-15 > JASFTV01. Next base: position 846 of record JASFTV010000124.1, on the reverse strand, counting down.
GTATGGGGTGGCTCGAAAGGCGGATCCCTATTTTGCCCGTGCCAGCAGTAAGCAAGGGGGAGATATTCGGTCCTGCCTTGAATACGATGGTGAGGCCGCCTGGCCAAAATTCCCTTATCAATTGATGCGCTTTTTCAGGTAGGTGTGCGACGTACCGATTCAGCATGGCCTTTGAAGAAATCAAAATCAGGATCGGATGATCACCCCCTCTTTTCTTTACGTTGAGGAGGCGTTGAATGGCTTGCTCATCTTTTGCGTTGATGGCGAGACCATAAAAAGACTCTGTCGGTATCGCCACCACACCGCCTGACAAAATGACTTCTTTTGCCTTTTTGAGTGCAGCCTCTAAGCTTCCAGGATTGTCAACTTTGATGACATGAGCTTGCATTTCATAAACCCTTGGCGCAGGGTTTTCCCAACCCTACGGCTTCCAACTCTGTGCATCTTCCACCGCCTTTTGCGTCAGCTTTTCACGATAGTCTTTGAGTCTTTCAGCAATGGCTGAATATTTCAAGGCGAGTATCTCAGCTGCCAGAACAGCTGCATTTTTTGCACCCCCTTTACCCAACGCAACCGTCGCAACAGGAATCCCGGGAGGCATCTGAACTGTGGACAGGAGTGCGTCCATGCCTTTCAGTGAAGAAGAATCTATAGGGATGCCGATAACTGGCAGAGAAGTGTGGGCAGCGATAAATCCAGCCAGATGGGCAGCCCAGCCTGCCCCCGCTATGATGATCTCAAGACCCCGCTCAGCAGCGCTCTCCGCATAGGCCCGCGCTTGCTTGGGCGATCGGTGTGCTGAAATCACCTTGACTTCATAAGGGACCCTCAGCGCTTTTAACATTT
>JASFTV010000123.1:0-9424 GCA_050050615.1 Desulfobacteraceae bacterium | reverse complement strand
AAGAAGGGTTCCCCTCCCGAGACGACGGTAAAACGGGAGTGCCACAGGGCCACTTTCTCCTTCACGATTCTCTTTGCCACACTATATGGAAGGGAAGATTTTGTCGTGCTGGCACTGTTTGCATAGCATCCGGGGCAACGGAGATTGCACAGTTGGGTAGGACTCAATACAATAAAACTGGGATAGACGGCATCCTCTCTTTCCTCTTTGTTGACATCCCGCTGCCCGATGTCTTCAACAAAGACATTTCTGACAAAAACCTTGACCATCTTGTGAAAGACGTCCTTGCTCATGAGCCCTTTGGCAAGATGACTTTCTGTGGTCTTGAGCAGGTTCCTGACAAAATGATATTTAAGTTCTTGGGCTGCTCTGATGCCGTCCTCTTTTCCCTCAACAATGGAGTTCCAGAGCCTACCCTCGGCCTTGCGCACGAGAAACCTCATGACAGGCTTTTTGTCTGCGATCCAGACAACGACATCAATGAACTTGCTCCAGAGCTTCGTCTTGATCTCTTTGCTCATCATCATATCTAACGCCCTTCTCTAGCCAATGATCACGATTTCGTCCCAGAGTACAAATAAATACCAGAAAATTTGTGAAGATACAACATGTTGGGAAATTCTTTGTATCGAGCTTTTTGAGCTATTTCACTCAACTTCCCTTAAGGGCGATGTCCCTGGCATAGAGCGCAGCGCCCAGCGCCCCGACAATCTGGGGTTCTTCAGGTATATGGATCGGTGTTTTGAAAAGCGCCTTGAGGATCGCCGCTATCCCCTGATTTTTTGCCACGCCCCCGCTAAATGTGATCTCTTCCCTTATTTTCAGTCTCTTGGTCATTCTGAAAACCCGCCCTGAGATCGCTTCGTGAAGGCCTCGGATAATCTCCCCCCGCCTGTGTCCCTCTGCAATTAAGGAGATCACCTCTGACTCGGCAAAGACCGTACACATGCTGCTGATGGATACCCCTTGCTTGGCTTGCAGCGACTGTCGTCCCATTTCCGTCAGTTCGGTCTCCAAAGCAGCAGCCATCACCTCCAAAAACCGTCCAGTCCCGGCCGCGCATTTATCGTTCATCGTAAAATCAGTTACCCCTCCCCGCTCATCCAGCGTGATCACCTTACTATCCTGCCCGCCGATGTCGATCACCGTCCGGGTCCCGGGCAAAAGAAAATAAGCGCCTCTGGCATGGCAGGTAATCTCGGTAACCTCCCGGTCGGCAAAGGGGACCCTCATCCGACCATACCCTGTTGCGACCGTTACGGAAATCGCTCTCTCCTCCACACCGGCCTGGATTAGGGCCTCCTCCAGGCATTTTCGTGCGACGCCCTCCGGATTGACCCCGGTGTCCATGATGGTGTATGAGAGGATGCCGTCCTCTCCCAGGACAAGGGCCTCTGATGACAGGGAACCTATGTCAATACCCGCGTAAATCGCTCCAGCCATTTTTTACCCCAACATTTCGACCCAGGCCTCCAGCCGGGTTCTGGTCTGGCCTGGTGAATAGTTGTCCGGATCAGCACCGTCCCCCGGGAGGATAAGATACGGTATGCCCCTCTGCTTGAGCCAGTCGCCGATAATGCCCGCCCCACCACAGGACTGCCTGCACCCCCAGTGGGAGAAATGAATCACGCCGTCAATATGATAGTCTTCCTGCATCTCACCGATCGAGGCTATTCTACGCTTTAGAGGGCCGGCCCACACATTGGAGAGCATTTTGTCAGCCAAACTCTCCCATGGTTGCGAGGGATCTAGGGTTGGCCAATAAAGATAGTTCGCCTCTTCAAAAGAGACAGCGACATCTCTCTCCGCCAGGAGCTGAAAGATCTCGTTGCGGTAATAGGGACGTATATGGTGTAACCAAAGGAGACGGTATTTCTCTTGAGAAAGGTATCCGTGCCCTTCAGCCACTTTTTTCTCAAGATCGTGGTAAAGGGTTCGAAAGAATTGAACGCCCCACCTCGAACCCACAGCATAGAAGCCCATCCCCAAGACGTAGCTGAGCCCATCGCTTCCCGGCAGGGGCGAAGGCCTTGACCGCCTTAACCGATTGATCTCCTCCATATAGCTCCGCGCTCGGTTGGAAAGATTCAAAGACTGGGAGAGCCGCCCCTGATCCATAGGCTGGTCCAGTATCTCACAACTTTTCTCTACAACATCCTTGAGTTGGTCCACCATGTAGCGCTGAGCGTCGGGACCATCGTCGTGGGGAGGATCCAGCATGAGGTGTGGTCGTCCATAGATTTCGCTGAGGTACTGGAAAAATTTGTTTGCCCCGTCACAGAGATATGAGGAGGAGATGATCAGATCAGGAGGCGGTAAATACCCCTCCAGCACCAGCCCGAGGGCACAGCGGAGAAAGGAACATAAGTCTGTGGAAATATGGGAATCCGCCAGGGCGAGAGGCCGCTTGCTCTGCCCCAAGTAGGCGACGAGTGACGCGACAATCTCCGGTATGAAAGGCACGGCCCGCAAGCCATAGGCGATCTCGATAGGGGCAAAGGCGTTCATCCAGATCACCGGTTGTTTCCGGGCATAAGCTTTTTGCGTCATATCCAGGAGAAAACGCACCCACACCTTGAACGGCTCATTGTCGTTTTTTCTGTGCAGAAGATCGAGGAGCGGTCGCAGCAGACGGTAGGTCAAGGAGCTCCGTACCATCTTTTTTAGCAGCGTTATCCGGGTATCCTCATGCCGCATTTCTTTCCAACATCTCCAGGAAGGCCTGAACCCGTGTTCGTGTGCCCCCGCCTATGCGACCCGTATATTCGCCTTCGATGAAAAGGACCGGAATGCCCATCTTCCTCATGGCCGACTGAATAGCAGGGGCCTCATAAAGATACGGGTCGCAAAACTTGAGGGAAAAATAGATGAGTCCCTGCGCTCCGGTCCTATTGACCGCCATCTTCAGGAAGGATATTCTGCGTTTTGTATCAAACATCCGGGCACAGGGTGTTTTCTTGAGATACGCTTCACTCAAGGCGTAGAGCGGATCAGAGGACAGGACGACATTATCCGGAAATCTTCCACCCGTGCAGATATCTGTAGCGACCACCTCCGCACCCAGCGCCTCAACCAGCCGGACCAGTCGACTCCCATCCAGTAAAGATCCGGTCAAAAGGAGTTTGATCATTTTTGGAGAGATCTCATCTTCCGCCTCCAACTTGGACAGAAGTCGCTCCAGGGCCTGATTGAAAGCCTTTCTCGGGCTTCTCCACCCCGCAGCAAAAATATCAAGGATGTCTCCGTGTCGCAAGGGCGGATGCCCCCGACCTTGCAAAGCGAGGAGTCTCCGCAGGAGAGAACGGGTTACATTGGCCTCTTCGGTGGCCAGGGCAAGCTCATTTTCGTTAACCTTCACATCGAAATACCGCCCTATCTCGGTCACCAATGCCTCCAGTCTATCCCTGAAATAGGCTACAGAAGAAGGCGTAATGATACGGGGAAGATCCAGGAGGAAGGAAAAAGGCGGAGAGCCGTAAAACTGCCAAGCGTCATAGAGTCGGCGCATACCGTCGCAGGTGTTGACCACGACAATCCCGGAAAGAAAAGCATATCCCCCTTCTATGGCTTTTCCCAGGCAGGTTTTGATGAATGGGCAGAAATTTGGGTCCAGATATGCGTCCGCTCTTTCTGAAGAGGGCTCTGGAAGGATTCGATAAGGACGCAATCCCGCTGCCTCAAAAATCTCCAGCGGAATGTAGGTGCAGGTCCATCCCAAAACGGGTTTTTCCTCGCCACTCCGTTCGCCCTTTTTCAGCTCACTCACAATCTTTCTAAGGGCCAGAATCTCTTGCATAACGGATGCGGATTATAGCATTTTCGTGGCCATTAAGAAAAAGCGATACCTTCCGGGGATTGGAATCCATACTATCTTTACTTTATGGCTCGATACCTGATAATCTGCTCTGGTGGCTATGATGAAGGAAGTTTACCATACTATTCGTGCTATATAGGGAGGTCCAAACTGAGCCGGTCATCCAGGGGATAGGGAAAAGACCAGCATTGAGGGTTTGGCTGGGTCTGAGCCTATGCAGTCCATAAAAGGAGGGAACCATGAAAAAATCAAGTCACCGTTTTCTCGCCATCCTAGCGGGACTCCTTTGGCTTTTTGTGCTTGGTTTTCAGGTCACCGCTGCGGAAGAGAATTATATCATGATGGGAGAAATAAAGGCGATTGAAACAGCATCGAAGACTGTGGTGGTTGAGGTGCCCGTAGGCAACCGACTGTACACCGTGGGCGGCCCACTCTCCGCCAGGGCTGTTTTGAGAAAAGGTGGGCACCTAGCCAACCTTTTCGATTTTGCCGCAGGAGATAAGGTGACGGTTCACTGGAAAAAGACGGATACAGGCCACATCATAGAAGCCCTGGACGGGAAGTAGCCAAACCAAGTCAACAGTGCTCGCCCTCATGACATGGCTTTGATCAACTGCCAGAGCGTGTGCTGGCATCGCTGAGCGAACAAAAGTTCAGATTTTCGATTGTCGAGCTTAGATTGAACGGCACCGTGAGAATAAGGAATGCGTATCATGACGCAATATGCAATTCAAAATCTAGACCAAGAATCTCTCCAATGCTTTAGTAGGCCATGACGCCATTATTAGACGGCCTCTATGGTTGAGGGCGGCTTTTTGGTGATATTGTAGGTCACGCTCACCACGCCAGCGACCTCCATGGTCATCCTATCAGCCAGCCTCTCAAGGGTCTCATAGGGCAGTCTGGTGGGTGATCCGGTCTTTGCGTCTATGCTATCCCAGCATCTGACCTCAATTTGCAAGCCGAAATCTCTCTTCCCCGCTCGCATCCCCACAACCCTGTCCTCGTGGAGAATGGCCAGGTACTGGAACGCCCCGCTCCGGGACAACTCGTCCTCAACAATCTTCGTGGCAGCCTTCACTGTATCGATCCTTTCCTGCGTCACCTCACCAATAATCCTTGCAGCCAGGGCCGGTCCCGGAAAAGGAGGCCGGGTATATGACTCCTCGGGCAATCCGAGAGCCTTGCCTACTTGCCTGACCGCCGGCTTACGAATCTGTAGCAAAGGTTCTATCACCTTGTATCCATACATCTTCTCCGGATCAATACCGATCTGCTCAAGGATGTTGTGCTGCCTCTTGATGCCGGCAACCGTCTCTTCTATGTCGGTGTAGTTCGTACCCTGCAAAAGATATGTCGCGCCCGTCTTCTTCACCAAATCGCCAAAGACCGCCTTATAGAACGAACTCGTAATCGCTTCCCTTTTTTCTTCCGGATCGGAGAGACCTTTCAAAGCATCTAGAAAGGTCTTCTTGGCATCGACGAGTTCGACATTGACGCTGAGTTCCTCAAATAGCGAAACGATATGCTCGGGCTCCCCTTCCCTCATGAGTCCGTTATCAATGAAATAGGTCTTTAGCTTATTCCCTAACGCTTTATGCCCGATCAAGGTCACCACGGACGAATCCACGCCCCCGGACAGGGCATTAATCGCCAGGCCATCCCCAACAGCCGAGGAAATCTCCTCAACCTTATCTGCTATGAACGCCTCAACATTCAATTGATCCGGTTCGATTTCCTTAATCTCCATCTTTCCTCCTATGCTTATCTCTTTAAGATTTCAGTAACGCTTGAGCCGCATTCTTCCATAACACCTTTGGCGTGAAGGAATATCTTTCATCCATTTTCCGTGTCAAGGGAAAATGATATGGGCTTTAACAAACCCCTGGAGCTTGGTTGGATAGAGCGCCAGATTCATATTTGCCGGCCTCTCAGCGGCAAATAAATAACAATTAAATATCTTTACAACTTAAGTGTGTCGAGCGAAACCCACAAAATGGGGCAAACGAGCGGTGAGATATCGAGGAAAGGGGTTGACATTATCCGCGTACCGTCATAGATGATGATCTTCCCGCGCTGTAGGCCTATGAAAAGTCGTCCAGAAGCGTCTCCGGCATGGGTCACTGAAACGGGCATATCAAGACCAGTTATGACCGGCTTAAGCTCCAGGTTAATGTTTGTGAGGTCGTAGAGCTCATTCAAGGCTTGGGCGGCCGCGTCAACCTGGACACGAGGCACCTCAACCCCGTTCCGCGGGTCCGTAATAAAAACTCCTGAGCTGGCTAATGATTCCTCGATCTCGTCGACATAGGCTTCAGGCACGACAGAATTCAGAACAGCAACGGCCCCAGCAACATGGGGAGCCGCCATCGAGGTGCCGTCTTTGCTGGCAAATTCCCCGCCTGGAATAGCTGAGTCGATATCCGTACCCGGAGCCAAGCTCGTGAGCCAAGGGGCGCTGTTGGAGAAAAAGGCAACCTCATCAGAGCCAGTCGAGGCGCCCACGCTAATAGCGCTCGAAATGCACGCTGGCGAGGAGATGGCGTCACCAAGTCCGTCATTGCCGGAAGCGATTACAGTGGCAACGCCTGCCGAGCGGAGATTGTCGACGGCTGCCTTAAGTGCGGCGTTGTCGTTATCACAATCCTCTTGAGAGCTGTAGCTCTGCCCGCCAAGGCTCATATTCACTGCAGCAATATTGAAGTTGTCTCTCTGGTCGTAAACGTATGATACCAGCCCCCGCACCCATCTCCTCCTCAGCCCCGCTCGGGCACAGGCTAGTCGCACCGTCTAGGACGTTATTGGTGGAAAAGTACGATTCGTCGCATAGTCCACCTCCATAATGTCAGGAAATTCATAACTCAGGATTTATGATTTCTAGCTCTTGACCCAAGTACGGTTTACATTTAGAGCAGACGCCGCTATGCCAACAGTCGGGTCAGCACATTCTCGAGATAGACTTCACGATCCATTCTCTTAGTCGGGGTTGGAATACCTGTTGCAAAACCAGTCTTTGGGCTCCTCTTCTGAAAAGGTTTTGGTTTGATTTGTTTGATAAGAAATCGTTTTCTTAGTGCGGAAGTCCAGAGAAAATGGCGTTGTTTGGTTTGATAAGAAGCCAGCGTTATCGAAGTTTAGTAAAAATGGCATTGTTTGTCAAGGGCGAATGAGCCACAACATACGCCCTCTTTGGGCTGGATAATGATGAGAAGCTTAGGAGGGCTGCCAGTGAGGAAGAAGAGGCTTGGGGTCTCAATAATCAACATTGGATGACCCTGTCATTTTACTATATGACAGGTCTTGCGAAAATGATGCCCATAGATGGCAAGGGTGATAACCAGTGTGAAGAGCTGTGGTCGGCGAAAAAGCGTCCAGAACAAGACCTTCCAATATTGAAATCGCTCCTTGCCCAAGACACCCAGTCGGATGGTAGAGCGGAAAAAAGCAAGGAAGCGCTGCATGTCCAGCGGTGTCTTTGCTTTTGGCGCCCTATAATCACGCAAAAAAGTCTTGATGCGTTTATAGTATTGTTTGTGTGAATAGATTTCGCACAGGATGTGGCTATATCCCTCACGCAGGGAATTGAGGTTCATGCGGGTAACGATGTTCGTTGTGCCGTCAGTGTCTCCTGACATATGGCCAAGCAAACGGCCCTCTTTCTTCAGGCGCTCATAAAGCTTTGTTCCAACAGGGGCCTGAAGGAGCCCGACCATCGCTGTCACGATTCCGCTTTTCTGAATAAAATCAATTTGCCGTTGGAAAATGGTGCGCGTATCACTATCGAAGCCGACGATGAAGCCACCTTGCACTTGCAAACCCGCTCGCTGAATGCGTTTTACACTTTCCATCAAGTTACGGTTTTTGTTTTGCCTTTTGTTGCATTCAGCCAAGCTTGCCTCGTCTGGCGTTTCAATGCCAACAAAGACAGTATCAAATCCCGCCTTGACCATCATTTCCATCAACCGCTTGTCATCGGCCAGATCTATGGAAACCTCCGTGTTAAATGGCATCCCTTTTTTGTTCTTCCGCCATGCAACTAATGCAGGTAGGAGCTGGGTTTTGAGATATCTTTTGTTGCCTATGAAGTTGTCGTCCACAAAGAAGATTTGGCCTCGCCATCCCAAGTTGTAGAGCCTATCCAACTCGCCTATGATCTGCTCGGTCGTCTTCACGCGTGGCCTATGACCAAACAGCGTCGTCACATTGCAGAAATCGCAATTGAATGGACAGCCCCGGGAGAACTGAATACTCATCGCCGCATAGTGTTTCAAATTGATCAATGCCCACATAGGAGCTGGTGTCGTTCCCATATCGCAAAACTGGGATGTCTGGTAGACCCGCTTAGGGCAGCCATTCTTTAGATCAGCCAGAAAGGGGGGTAGGGTCAGTTCAGCCTCATTCAGCACAAAATGGTCTACGTCTTCAAACTGCGCGTACTCGCATGTGAAGAGCGGACCACCCGCAACGACCTTGAGGCCGACCTTCTTACACTTGGCAATGATTTGACGTGCAGAATCTCTTTGAACAGCCATGGCGCCGATAAACGCCACATCAGCCCATTCCAAATCTTTTTCTGTGAGCTTTGTGACGTTCAAATCAACGAGACGCACAGACCAGTCTTCGGGCAGCATAGCCCCCAAGGTAAGGAGACCAAGCGGGGGGTAGGCCGCCTTTTTTCTTACGAATCTTAGCGCGTGTTTGAAGCTCCAGAATGTATCTGGGAATTGAGGATAGATTAAAAGAGCTTTCAATGGGTTTCCTTTACTGCAATAGTTTTCGAGACTGTTGTACTTCCGTAAACCAATCAATGTCAGCGCCCTTGTAGAGAAACCGAGCACGAGCTGCGTGGGTACAATTGGAAGCTTTTCTTCCCCTGCCCAAATTCGAAATAGAGGTTCAGTCGCTGAAGAAAAGACTTTGGTTAATAGAAAAACAAAAGGCTCCCGAAGTCAACGGAAATCGTTTCTAAAATTACTATTAGAATGAAAAACACCCATCCAACAAAATCATAAGTCATGGTGGGGATGTGAAATCCTGGTCTTTTACGCCTAGCTTGTTTTTTCCTTAGCGACTTTCTTCAATTTTTTATTCGCATAGATGGCAACCTCAACACGTCGATTTTGGGCCCGGCCTTCCACAGTTTCATTGCTTGCAATCGGTTGTGATTCGCCGTATCCCATAATTGTGAAGCGAGCAGGATTTACATTCTGAATCGCCAAGTAGTTCGCTACAGACTGAGCTCGCTTTTTTGACAAATCAAGGTTATATTCTTCTGAGCCCGTAGAATCAGTATGCCCTTCAAGAAGAATATTCGTATCTTCATATTTGTTCAGGATCGTGGCAAGTTCACTGACTTCTCCTCTGTACTGATCCTTTAAGACCGCTTTGTCGACGTCAAACATGATTCCAGAGCTGAACGTTATTTTGATCCCTTCCCCCACGCGCTCAACACGTGCACCAGCAATATCTCTTTCGATCTCAGCAGCCTGCTTATCCATGTAGTTGCCAATATAGGCTCCAGCAGCCCCTCCTATGACTGCACCAAGCAATACCCCCACAGCTGTGCTGCCAGCTTTGTGACCAATGAGGGCTCCCAAGGCACCGCCTGCA
>JASFTV010000122.1:0-9450 GCA_050050615.1 Desulfobacteraceae bacterium | reverse complement strand
TGCCAGCCCGAACTCTTTATAACCCGGGCGGACTCACCCCCCAGAAACCAAGAGATCGGCTGGATGAAGGTGCCACGGTGAGGGTACGCTTCCTTTTGCCGCTCATGAAAGGCGGATCCTTCTTGGTATCGGGATCGCGCCTTTATGAGCCGGTGACGCTACTGAGGAATAGGGTATACGATATCCCCCACCGCCAGTGCCGGAGGGCCAACCACAACCTTCTTCGCTTCCTGCCATTGAGCCGCCACCATGCCGTGTCCAATCTGAATGCCCGTCGCTGGATCGATCTTTTCTCTCCCATAAAAGGTCATGATGTCCATATCGTTCAAGGCTGCTCTGACCTTGTCCGTATCCAAACTTCCCGCATGCTCAATGCCCCACTGCAGGACGAGGCCGGCTGCAAAGGCCTGCGTTCCCCGAAAATCGGTGGGTTTTCCCCAACGTTCCTCGTACCACTCATTGAATTCTTTGCCCGTCATTTTGGGTCCGAACCAGTTGTCGAAATCGTCTGGATTGGGCGCATCAATGGGCTCCCACTGAGAGGTGGCAACCGTATAGTGAGCCCCGTCAGGCCCGACGGCGCTCCACCATTCCACGGTGGAAGGTGCAGAACCCAGAGCAAAGAATTTCGTGTAGACTCTTAGCTCGGCGGCCTGTTTGGCCAGCAGTGCACCATCCTTGAAATGCGAACAGGCCAAAATCGCATCAGGAGCCAATCTTTTCACTTTGCTCAGAATAGGGGAAAGATCGATTGGCGGGGAGGGATACACCTCGTCAAAAACGACCTCGAAGTCCAGCTCCCTGGCCCATCTCTTGATTCCCTTGCGGATGGACAAATTAAAGGGATTGTCCTCTGTGATTAAAGCCAGGGTCTTGGCCCGGGGCTTCAATGCGGCCAGAAGTTCCATGGTGCTCTTGTAGTAATAGGAGGAAGGTGTCAACACCCCTATGACATATTTGTAGCCCTGTGCCCAGATCTTGTCCGATGCCCCGGAATGGGAAAACATCATCTTCCCGTATTTTTCGGTAATAGCAGCCGAGGCAAGGGTCAAAGAACTGCCGTAAGGCCCCAGCAAAAAATCGACCTTGTCTTCATTAATGAGCTTTTCTGTCAACTTGATGGTTGTGTCTTTGTCACTCTTGGTATCATACCAGGCCACTTCCACCGGCAGTTTCTTGTTTAACGCTCTGACAAAGATACCCCCATTTTTGTTGGCCCATTCAGCCCATAACCTGGCCCCTTGAAGATTTCTCGTCCCGAGCACGTCATACTTCCCGGTAAGAGAAATAGGAAGGCCTACTTTAATTTCTTCCTGGCCCCAGGCGCCGGGCAAAAATACGCCGCCTACGATACAAATCGCCAAGAACAGAAGTATGCTTTCTCTCAGAACCCTTTTCATACTGTCCCCTCCTTTTCTTAGAGTTAACATAATGCTCTACCAGGACCACGATACTCGTGCAGCGCTGCTTCCATTGCCACACATGGTCCTTTCACCTCATACTTCCGATGGAGGCAAACAGGCCCCATCTCGCCTTTTGAATTCGGGCCTTCTGCAGTTATCTGAGTTTAGAATGCTTAATAATGACTGTAATGCTAATCTGCGCCTATCTTTGATTTAGACTTGTTATGAAGGTTCGAATAGACTTTAGATTATGTGAACATCAAGGTAAGTTTGAAATCCTGTCTTGGAGAAACCAAACGCCACGCTAGGAGTTGCACTTTATCAAATAAATCCTGAGAAACAAAATGAAAAATGCAAAAATTCTTGTTTCATGCCTCCTTCTGCCTTTTTTCGCGCGTAAACAGGTAGAGGAGTGTTACGGCAACCAGACAGGCGGTACTGAGGAGAAAGGCAGCCCTAAAGGCCTCAGGGCCTCTTGAAGTATGGGGATAAAGAGACTGCATGAGACTTCCCAGGCCTTGTAGAAACACAGCCGGGCCAATCATGGTAAAAAAATTGATGCCTGTCATGGCGGTCCCGGCCATCTCGATGGGCATGAGTTCTTTGATCTGCGTATACATCAACGAACCTGTCATCCTAAAAAGACCGAAACAGAAAAAGATCCATACCAGGAGGAATGTACCGGTTTCGGATGACAACAGAGCCATAACCATGGTGATAAGGCCAAGCATGACATGACCGCCACAAACAAGCCATTTGCGTGTTTTTAAAACCCTATCCGACAAAGCACCCCAAGCTGGCCCCCCAAGGATTACACCGAGATTCATGAGAAAAATGAGGTGCCCGGCATTCACCGCGGAAAGGGTCATTACTTCCATAAGATAGGGTCCGGCCCAAAGGGTCTGAAACGCAGCGAAGATACCGTAACTGGCAAAGGTTCCGAAGGAGATGATCCAGTAGTCTTTTTGCCTCAAGAGGAGTCCAAGGTGGGAGAGGGCCTGACGCGGTACAGAATCGGGTTCAGAGGGAGGCGGGCGGAATGATCCTTGTTGCGGCCGGTCCCGCACCACCACATAAAAGACCAAGACAATGAGGAGATTGACGGCGGCGATTAATTGGAAGGTTGCTCGCCATCCCAATCTTTCCACCACCATAACCAGTGGGCTTGTGGCCGCCATATTTCCCATAGTCCCGATAGAAAAAACGACGCCTGAGAGAGTGGCAAAGCTGAGCGGTCCAAACCAGAGGGTGAGTAGCTTGAACGTGCCCATAAGATTGCAGGCCATACCCACCCCCAACAGGACACGCCCCACGATACCCATGCTCAGGGTATGGGCCCAGGAGAATATGAGGGCACCCATGATACCCAGCACAGAGAGAGAGGCCATCATGCGTCGAGGGCCGATTCGATCAAGAAAAATACTAATCGGTATTTGGGTAAGGGCGAAGGCGTAGAAAAAGGATGCAGACAGCAGCCCCAGTCCTTCCGTATCGAGTGAGAGGTCCTTCAAAAGCTGCGGGGAAATGACGGCGTTTGAAGCTCGATAGAATTGGGAAAGAAAGAAGTTTGAAGAAGCGATCGCAAAAATGGCCCAATGACGGGGCATAGCACTCCTCCGCACGCAACCTGCTCGCCCACAAAACTATGCGCCATTCACCCCCGCCCTTCCGGACGGGGCTCTCTGGCGCGGTTTTTGTAGAGATGATAGTCGATGCCAACACTTCTGAACGTCGCTAGATAATTATGCACTTGGTGACGAGGCGGGAAAAGAGATGATGAACTTTGTTCGGACGCCCACCTCACTTTCCAGTGAGATTCTAGCGTGGTGTTGGTGAAGGATAGAATCAATAATGGCTAAACCCAATCCGGTGCCTTTGCCCTCGCTTTTTGTGGTGAAGAATGGATCAAAAATACGTTCTTTTATCTCTTCAGGGATTCCAGGGCCATTATCCTCTATGCTCACAAACACATGGTCTTCATCTGAGTAGGTTCTGATGTGTATCGAAGGGTGACTACGCTTTTCTTCTTCCAGAGCATCCATCGCGTTGATGATTAAATTGATCAATACCTGCTCAAGGCTATTCCGATCGCCCATAATGAATGGTAGCCCGTCTGTTTTTTCCACCACACAGTCGATATTTTTCATTTGTAACTGGTGGTCCAGCAGAACGTGGGTTGCATCAACCACTTGGCTGAGAGAAATGGGGCTCATTTTCTCCTCAGAGACACGGGAAAATGTCTTGAATCTTGAAATGATGCCGGTCAGTCTCTCCATCTCGCTCTTCATCAACTCCAGATGTTTTTTGGCATCTTCAGACGGGCCCAGTATCTTCAAAAGGTCTATGAGTCCGGAAATGGATGTCAAGGGCTGGCCAATTTCATGGACAACACCGGCAGCCATCTGCCCGACAGCGCCCATTTTTGCGGACTGAACCAGCAGGGCCCTTCCCTCCTTTAGTTTTCTGCTCATCTCATTGAAGGCTTCACCCAGGCTTTCGAATTCATCGCCACTCTTGATCTCTACTTCAGTCCCAAATGCACCGTTGGCAATTCTTTCTGTACCTGCGCGCAAGCTCTCGATGGGAACCAAGCTCTTGCGAATCAAGGCAACGCTTAGAAGGCAAACAACGAGAAAAGTCAGCAATATCAGAAGAAAGAAGAGTTTCTTGAAATAGGCAATCGGTTCCGAAACGATGGATCTGGCTTGGCTCATGATGATCGTCCAGCCGGGGGTGAGAAAATGGTATTTGAGAAACAGGGACCAGTACCCGGCCATATATTCTTGCCCTTGGTAATCATAGGCAAAACTGCCCGCGACCGGGAATTCGGCTATGAAGTCAAGAACCTCTTCATTGAACCCAAAACCAGGCATTGAAGAAAACAGGAGATCATCCCCGGGCCCAAGGATGAACATCGGCATGTCGGACGCCAATGAATCTTGGTTTTCGATGCCCCACAAATAGGTGGGCTCAATTTCGGCAACGATCATCCCTTTTTCTGGCTCACCAGGGTCAATGAGCCGTAAGGCATGTATTCTGGGCTGTCTATCAGGGTCATGGCGAGTCAAAACCAGGGTTCGCCCAATATTCATATGGCTCCGTTCCTCAGGTGTAAGATGGGGAAACTCTTCAATGTCCTTCAGGATTGTGATCCTGCGGCCGTCCTCAGTCACGGCAACAAGGCCCCTGAACCGGCTCTTCAAGCTTCTCTCAAAATCATCGCGTTTGAAATCATCCCTATGCCATGGGCCTCCTTTCAGTCTGGAAGCCACCGTTTTCAACTCCATTTCCAGGAAGAATAGGTTGTTGTATATCTCCCTGCCTTTGATTTTGCAATTCTGGCGGAGCCTCTTTATCGCCTGCTCAGAAAGCTGGGTGTCCACAGAAGTGTAAGCGATACCGGCAATGATGAACAAAGGAAGGAGTGCGCAGAAGATGAAGAGAAAAAAGATGCGGCGCGCGACCTTGCTTTTTAGAAAAGCCTTGTCAATTTGCATGGACTCAGTGTGTCATTCAGTCTCTAGGTTTGAAGACGGCGGCATTCTCTGGATTCGCCTTAGCCATTTTCTTATCAGCCTTTCTTCTTCTTGCCAAAATGCAGATCGTCAAACTCACCACCGAGGCCGATAAATGAGCCGTCCCAGGCCCGTATAATGTCATCACGAGCCTTTTTCGCATTCACATTGATCTGGGTTCGGCCGTCTGCGCCGTTGCTCCAGAGATCATATTTCGAATTAATCGGTTTGTTATTGCGGTCTCTGCGCCAGTATTTGTGATGGGCTGTCGCGATATTCACGTATTGGTAAGGGTTTCCCCAAGGGTCGATAAACGGCCCCATCCCCAGTTCGTCCAGGGTATCGGGGTATTTGTCATTATCTTCAAAAAAAAACTCAAGATAATCATCTATGTTCCTAATGTCACTTATTGCTCGAGTAATCTGGGCTTTATCGATGAATCTGCTATATGCCGAGAGCGCAATGGTTGCCAGCGTCCCTATGATAGCCAAGACAACCATCAGTTCGAAAATAGTAAACCCCCTTACCTTTGAAGCTTGTCTTGGACTTTTTTTTCTTTGATTTTTCTTTCGAAGCGAACACGCTCGCTTCTTAAATGCTGAAATTATAGGAAACATCTCACGTTCTCTTGGCATTTTTACTCAGGGAATCCAGTAGCCTCTTCAGCATTTGCAAAACCCTGATCCCATGAAGACCTCCAGGAACCACGGCTTCAAGGCCTATTCCTTATCCGATTGGTCTGGCAAAGATACCCTGAAATAGTCCGCTTCACGCTTAATTCGAGAGGTATGTTCTTCGAGCTTATCTATGAATGATCTAAGATCTTCGCTCAGGTGGCTGCCATGGTTCCCAACAATCTCCTTCAAGACTTGTTCCATGGCTGCCTGCTCGTTTTTGATATTACCAATCCTGGATCGGAGCATATCCATCATCTCTTCAATCTTGGTCTGTTCATTAACCAGGAAATCACCTTTGCGAATCTTCACCATCTTGGCGATATTTCCCTCAATGATCTCCTGGAAAGTTTGACGAAACCTATATAACGGACCTGCGATCTTATGAGAGACAAGGATGGAATGAATACTCAAGATGATGAAGATAACCACAATCACAGGCCACAGATTGCCGTGCAAATAGAGGACTTTGTCAGCAACCTGTCCTTGCTGTGCCGGTGTTAGGCCCGGATTGGACAGTTCGAAATAAAGGGGTAAGAACAAAGAGACACCGATCGCCAAAACAATAACGAAAAAGTAGATGAGGTTGTAGATCAACAGACGGTACTGTAAGGGTCTGTCAACAATGTACCGCCTTCTCCTGAAAAATCTCATGTTCCATGCACTCCTTTTCCTGATTTTTTAGGTGCCGCCTCCCTAGCTCCTGCTTGTGGCCACGGGCCCCTTAAGGCTGTTTTTTGCCTGCCCCAAAATATTCCTCTAGAAAGGGAAGGACTTCCTTCTCAAACTTGAGTGGTTTTTCAAAATAGGGTTTGCCCCTTTCCAATAACCCCTCGAGGGTGCTTTCTTCCCAGAAGAATGCCGTCATGAAAACCTGGTGATAGAATTTAAACTCATTCTCAAGCATATCCGCCAAATCAAACCCACTCTCCTTGCCTATCTTCACATCTATCATGGCCAGATCGATCTGATGACCACGGGCTTTGAATAGTTCGACGCAGGTTGAAATATCACTTGCTGTGAGCACCTCATATCCACTTTGAGTCAGGAAGGCGGAGATGATGGTGAGAATGGTCTGATCATCATCCACAACCAGAATAGTTCGCCTCACCATCCCTTCCCGCTTCAGGAGATCATCAACCATTTTTGTCATGCCCTTGTGAAGAGAAGAAAATTGCGCCAATCTTCCATAAGAGTGCGCTTTTTGAACGATTTATGAGCGAGTTAGGGCTCCTAAAGACAAGTCACTAATAATCCTAACTTTTTTTCCCTACTTTTTCAACAAATATTTTCTACCGACCTTGTGGCTATTGCCAGTTGGAGAGAATAAGAGAGGAGTTTCGAGAACCTAGTGTGCAAAAAGCGCCACCATACAGATTGGGATACGCACAAGGGCACTGACGGGTGCGACTTAATTCAAATGCTAAAGGCTTTCAGCCGTGTCCGGCAAAAGCGACATTGCAAGGGGGTTTATGGTCAGGAATTCTTTACGCGTATGAGGGAAGGGTCATAATCCTCCACCTTCTCGTAACCCAAAAGGTTCAGCACTGTGGCGACAACATTGGATAGGCCTGGCCTTTTAAGGGTCGCCATTTCGTACTCTCCCTCGTAGCCGGGATCATATATAGCAAAAGGGACCGGATTCAGGGAATGGGCGGTCTTGATAATCTTCCTGCCTTCCTTGTCCCAGCTAAACATCACGTCTGCATTGCCGTGATCTGCTGTGACAACGGCGATCCCCTCCAGTTCCTTGATAACCTCCAATAGCTCACCGACGCATTGATCCACCGTCTCAACCGCGATGATAGCGGCTTCCATAACCCCGGTGTGCCCCACCATGTCCCCGTTCGCAAAATTAAGACGACCGAAACGGTACGTTCCCCCTCTCAGCATCTCTATGACCCTGTCCTTGATTTCCAGAGCCTTCATTTTCGGCGCCTTGTGGAATTGAATCTTGTCGGAGGGAATCTCCACATATGTTTCCAGGGATTCATCGATATAACCGGAGCGGTTCCCGTTCCAAAAGTAAGTCACGTGACCAAATTTCTGGGTCTCCGATACGGCGAACATCTTTATGCCCTCTGCGCAGAGATACTCGCTCACGGTGCGGTCAATGGTTGGTGGCTGTACCAAGAAATTTGGAGGGACATGGGTATCGCCATCATATTCCATCATGCCTGCATAGAGGATATCACCTAAGGGCCCCCGTTCGAATTCACGAAAATCTTTTTCTGTGAAGGCCCGGGATATTTCAATCGCTCTGTCACCTCTAAAATTGAAAAAAATAACCGCATCCCCATTTGTTATGGGCCCCACAGGCTTCCCTGTATCGTCCGTAATAACGAAAGCCCCCATATACTGGTCTGTGATTTGCGGATCTTCCTCGTAGAAAGTCTTGACGGCATCCACCGCTGTTCTGAAGAAGCGGCCTTTTCCCTGGACATGGGCCTCCCATCCCCTCTGGACGATATCCCAGTCAGCATTGTATCGATCCATGGTCACCCGCATCCGGCCACCCCCCGACGCAATCCGATAGTCCAGGCCTTTCTCCTCAGAGATTTTTTCCAGTTTTTGATGGGTTGGGATAATATAGTCAAGCGCGGATCTTTCCCCTACATCCCTTCCATCAAGAAGGGCATGTACACGTACTCTTTTGATTTTTTGCTCTGCGCACTTGTCTATTAAGGTGTACAAATGATCCATGTGAGAATGCACATTGCCGTCGGAGAGAAGGCCCATGAAATGAATCGTACCCTCTTCTCTGCCGCGCGTCACAATTTTGTTCCAAAGCGCTGTTCTAAAAATCTCGCCCGTCTTGAGTGCCTTGTTCACCAGGCGTGCGCCTTGATCAAAGACCCTCCCAGCGCCGAGCGCATTGTGTCCCACTTCGCTATTTCCCATGTCTTCATCGGAGGGCAATCCGACAGCGGTCCCGTGGGCTTGAAGTTCCGTATAGAGTTTCGACTGAATCAAACGATCCAGGGTCGGCGTTTTAGCGAGATAGACGGCATTGGTCTCGTCTTGCCGGCCAATGCCGATGCCGTCCATAATGATAAGGAGCAGTGGCCCCTTGCGTCCATGAAAGGACCGTAACTTCCTGAGACTGAGTGACATGTGATTTTCTGACCCCTTCCCTGACCTTTGTGAAAGCCCTTGTGGTTCTCCAATTTAGCTAGTCGCCTGCTGGAGATCTTGCTAGATATAGAGAAAGGAAACTGTCGGGTCAAGAAAAATGGCTGGAAGGCGGAAAAGGGTGTTGGTGATCAGAAGATCTTCTTCAAATATTCTTCTTTTCCTATGGAAGCATACGATGAAATATCGGGCAGACCTAAAGAACTCTCAGCAAACTCAAGTACTTGATGATAATCAAAGCGCATCCCCATTTCCTCATAGTACTTTTGAAGGATCCTCTTTGGTCTCAAATTCGCGAATTTACATGGTATGGCGAGAGTCGGGATGTGCTCCTGCTCGAGTCTGTTGATGATATCATTCCTGTTATACTTTAGAAGCGGTCTGAAAACGCTGTACCCGTCATTCATTCTAAGGAGAGGATAGAAGCGTTGGGCTGTTTCGATGAACCTCGCACTCCCATCGTTTGCTGAGGCCTTTCCATTATTACAAAACATATTGCTCAAAACTTGTTCTATGGAGTAGCTCACAATATCCCAGAGGGAGAAGCTAGCGATCAGCACAAGACGTTCCCAGTCATCCGCCGATTCGCTGAGAATGGTGATGAGCATCTTCTTTCTCACCTTCTGGCAAGAAAGGCATGGATTTGGCGCGTTTTCAATGTAATCATCTGCTACTCCCATATCGTGCCATATGACAGGTACACCACGCTGACGCCAATACGCCCCG
>JASFTV010000121.1:0-9452 GCA_050050615.1 Desulfobacteraceae bacterium | reverse complement strand
CTTTTTTGTACCTGGATACCTCCTGCCGTCGTGAAAATGGTCGTCCCGTCAGATAAGACGGGATCGTCCCGACCATCAATTCAAGCACCTGGGGAGAGTCGTTCCAGGTGCTTTTTTGTACCTGGATACCTCCTGCCGTCGTGAAAATGGTCGTCGCGTCAGATAAGACGGGATCGTCCCGACCATCACTTCAAGCACCTGGGGAGCGTCGTTCCAGGTGCTTTTTTGTACCTGGATATCTCCTGCCGTTGTGAAAATGGTCGTCGCGTCAGATAAGACGGGATCATCCCGACCATTTCTCAATCAGAAAGAGAAAAAAATTCAACCCAGCCTAATTCTTTACACTTCAGCAATCTCCATGCCAAGCTTTTGTCTCTATGGCCTTATATCCGAAAAGCCTTACGGATAGGTGCGGTCGGCGTCTTATGATGTCCTGTGAGCAGCGTTACCTTGGGTTTGCGCTACTAATAGTAGCGAAAGGAAGGCGGTCACTGGCTGAAGAGGTTCTGGAACAGTTCAAGTGCCGCAAGTCGAAAGAATAGTACGTGCACGAAAGCATGTGCGCAGGCACAGTTTTCTGTGCAAAGGAAGCCTGAAGCCACGACCCATTTTTTTGGTTATTTTTATAGGTAACCTGGCGCTGGATTCTACCACTACTGTTATGGTGTCCCCACTGACGATGCTCACCTGATAGTGTCCTAATCACTCTTCCAGAAGAATTGTATTTTTGGTCCGGGTTCACTTGTCAAATGATTTTAGTTGTTCTCTCCACACATAAAAGCAAGAAACGTGACAAAATGTGTCATAAATTAATTTTCTTGCATATTCTATTTCTATTGTTTATACTCGCCCCACTTAGAAAATCAATATGCTATGCAATATCGGAGACTTAGACAATTCCCCTTGTACCGCATGGGGTTTGGAAATCGTTCCGACCATTTTTGAAGCTAATATTTACAATAAGTTGATTTTGATGGGCAGTCCGTGTTCGCTCGATTGCTTTCGTAACTGCGTTCATGGGGCTACCCTATTTTTTTGGCTGCGGCACACCGGCTCCCAGATGGCGAAGTTCCTTTCTATCATATAACGGATAGCGGACAAGAAACCGAAGAATAGGAGATGAAATTGAAAAGGATTCTGATAACCGGCGCCACAGGACAGATTGGCTCTGAACTGACCCTCGTCTTACGGGAAAGATACGGCAGTGACAATGTTATAGCTGCCGGGCATACAAGAGCGATCGATGAAACCTTGCTCAAATCCGGCCCATGTTGCACGATTGACTGCAAGGAAATAGATGGGATTGCTGAGATGGTAAGGAATTACAAAGTGGATACCATCTACCATCTTGCGGCCATACTCTCGGCAAGGGCTGAGCAAGACCCTCAGCTCGCATGGAACGTGAACATGCTCGGTCTTTACAATGTCTTGGAAGTTGCACGTGAATATGGATGCGCTGTCTTTACGCCGAGTTCTATTGGGTCGTTTGGCCCGACCACTCCCTTAGATAACACGCCTCAAGACACGGTTCAGCGTCCAAACACCATGTATGGGGTAACCAAGGTGGCAGGTGAGTTGCTTTGCGATTACTATTATAAGAGATTTGGTGTGGATACGCGGGGCGTTCGTTATCCCGGGCTAATCTCTTACAAAACTCTACCCGGCGGCGGCACCACCGATTATGCCGTAGAAATCTATTACGAGGCGATCAAACAAAAGAAGTATACGTGTTACCTCAAAAAAGGGACTTATCTGGATATGATGTATATGCCCGATGCGTTAAAAGCGGCCGTTGACTTAATGGAGGCAAACTCCGACAAGCTCAAACATCGAAATGCTTTTAACGTCACTGCGATGAGCGTTGCGCCTGAAAACATTGCGGATGAAATCAGAAAGACGATTCCGGAATTTGTCCTGGATTACAACATCGACCCACTCAGGCAGGCGATCGCTGATTCCTGGCCAAACAACATGGATGACAGTGCCGCACGGAAAGAGTGGGGCTGGCAACCGGAATACGATCTCGAATCAATGACCAAGGATATGCTGGAGAAGCTTTCAGAAAAACTCGGCCTGGAAGGGGCGGGCCGGTGAAGACTCCAGGCCCCCTCATCCTTTCCTTCTTCCCCAGGGGAGAAGGAAAAAACATGATGAGTTTTTAGATCCATGAAGGTTGTAAAGAGATGAATTCATAGGAGGAGAAGATGTCAGTTCTGAAACTAGAGCCCATACTGGCGGGGAAACTCGAGGAGCTCAAAAATAGGGGCGCGCTCAAGGGCGAGGAAATGGTGATCACAGGCGTGAAGCCCGGGGAAGGTGAAAAAGGTCCGAGATACATCATTGAAGGTTTCGGAGAAAAAGAATTCCTGCGGATGAACTCCAACTCCTATCTTGGAATGTCCTTGCGAAAAGAGATCATCGAAGCGGAAGAAGAGACGGCGAAAAAATACGGTGCCGGTCCTGGGGCCGTGCGTTTTATCAGCGGGACCTTCGAACCTCATGTTGGACTGGAAAGAAAACTGGCAAAGTTCCACAACCGGGATTCGGCAATGATCTTCAGTTCCGCCTATGCAACCGTGATGGGTACTGTAACGCCATTGATAGACAATGAGACCATCGTCATCAGTGATGAACTGAACCACAACTGCATCATAAACGCCATCCGGCTCGCTCGACCTGCCGTAAGGGAGATCTACAAACATCTGGATATGGCTGATCTGGAGAATAGAATAAAAAGCGCTATTGGAAAAGGGCAGCGCGTCTTGGTCGTCACAGACGGCATATTCAGCATGAGGGGGGATTATGCGCCATTGAATGTCATTGCAGAAATCTGTAAGAGGTATGATCCGGAATTTGAGGGTGGAATCACGACTGTCGTGGATGACTCACATGGTGTGGGAGCTTTTGGTAGAACTGGTCGAGGCACTGAAGAGTACACCAATGCAAAAGGCATAGACATTGTTGTTGCGACATTGGGAAAGTCTCTGGGCGTGAATGGCGGCTACCTGGTCGCTAGCGCTACAATTATCACCTACCTTCGGGAGACGGCACCCTTTTATATCTATTCAAATCCAATTACCCCTGCGGAGGCGGGCGCAGCCATGAAAGCCCTGGATATTTTGAATAGCGAAAGAGGGAGAGAGTTATTGAATCGTTTGCGGAAGCTCACAAAACGGTTTGAAAAAGGCTTGACTGAGCTTGGTTACGAAATCATAGAAAGCGAGCATCCGGTTGTGCCGTTGATGGTCAGAGATACGCAGAAAACAGCCGCTCTGGTTCAATACCTGACCAACAACGGTATCTTGGCGACTGGATTGAATTTCCCGGTTGTTCCCAAAGGGGATGAGACGATAAGATTTCAAGTTTCAGCCGACCACACCGAATACGATATGGACTATGTTATTGACGTATTAAGAAAATTCGAAGCATGATTTTGCACCGAAAGATGGAGAAAAATAGATACGAATCCCTCGTCTTCGGCAATTAAAGGGACCCGGTAAGGATCCCGCATGACACGATGGAAGTTGTGGTGCCATCGGTCTATTTAACCATAACGACGACGAGCCACCAGGTAAATGCTCAGGATTCGCGGATCACGATGCACATGTTCATCTAAACTATATCTCAAAGGTGTATGCGCCTCACTCTGATTCAGATAGTTTCATTAAATGCTCAAAGATAGATAGGATCTCTGTGACAAACGGTGGATCGTTCACATGGCTGTCAATTTCATAAATGGGGATATCCCGTTTAAGTTTAGCCTTAAGGGTGCGGACAAAGGCCCGGTCTGCTTCCAGGTCACGGAAGTGGAGTCCGTCTCTATTATAAAAGGAAAACCCGCCTCCAGGAATGGCAACGATTACAGGGGCAACAGCCTGATTCAAGCGCCCGGCCATCACCTCTGCAACACGGATCATCTGCTCTTTGTTGAGTCGGACCAAGGTGATATTGGGGTTGTGCCGTACGTAGGGCTGTAAGCGGTAGGCCTCAGGGACCGTCTCAGGTCTACCCAGAGTGATGAGATCCAAACCGCCAGGGACAACAAGTCGAGGAATACCTTTTAGTCCCCCTGCCAAGAGACGACTAGAGTCGCCAGCATGAATACCGCCGAAGATCTCATCCGTCATCTCATGGGTGCTCAGGTCGAGAAGAGCATCCAGTAGGCCCTCTACAGCCAATTCCTCCATTGCCTTGCCGCCAGTGCCATTGGAGTGAAAGGCAAATACCTCATAGCCTCGAGCCTCCAGCTGAGGTTTTATGGCCAGCGCTGCTGGAGTCGTTTGGCCGTATATGGTGATTCCCACCCTTGGGAAGGTGCTTCTGTCCTCCAAAAGGCTCGCCTCAGCCATGCCCACTACGGCTCCGGCGGCATTGGCCAGGACACGTCGAGTCAGGCTGTTAAGGCCCAGGATGTCCACCACCGAATGCATGATCGTCAGATCCCGTGTGCCGGTATAGATCCCGAAAGGGGTTTGACCAGAGGCAACGGTGGAGACCATCACCTTGGGCACCCCCAGGGGCAGGGCGCGCATAGCATAGGTGCAGATTTCGGTCCCCTGGGCTCCTCCAAGGCCAATGACGCCGCAGATCTGACCCTGATCGTATAACTGTTTTAGGATCTTCCCCGCTCCTTTGGCCATGGCGCGGATACCCCGATTCCGGGTCTCCTTTTCCAGGCTGCGTGCGACCAGTTCTGCCCGGTTTTCACCACCTTCTCTAGCGATGTCATCAGCAGATACATCAGGGCGAGGGCGTGACGGGTCTCGTGGATCAAGGATACCCGTGTCCAGTAGCATAACACCATAGCCTGCCCCTTGGATCCGAGACTTCACAAAAGCAGCTTCTGGACCCTTGGTGTCCAGCGTAGCCATGAGCACGATAGTTTTTTCCTTCATCCCGTTCAGGACGTCCTCCATTTAAAGGGAGGATAGAGGCCTTAGGTGTCGAGCCTGTCAGAGTGTAAACTATATAGGCCTGAAGGTCCTGTTCCAGAAATCCCTGTCCTTGACCTCCACCTTGATTTTCTTTACCTCTTCAATAAACTCGGCCATAATCTCCGCTTTCTTGTAGATGATCTTCTTCCCTTTCTCGACAGTTGCCGTAAAAGGATTGCCTGGGCGGCCGATCAGACCCGTGTCGCTATACTCCTGATGGTCCATAGGTACCCATGCCACATTCTTTCCATTCATCGTGAGGTAAGGGGACCCATTATCTTTGGTAAATTTATCACTCACGTCTGTAATCCACTTCGGCGGATGGGTCCAGTCTTTGTCTGCCCTCTCTAGATGGACAATTTTTTTCCCATACAATTGCTCAAAATAGAGACACTCGGCCGTTTCCACCTCACTGCCGTGCCACCCCGGAGCCTCTTCTGGAGGATTCTCAATCAGGTCAGTGTCCGCTAGGAGGCCGGGCACGGCCTCTGCATCATTCCGGTAGCAACAAACAAAAGCCCGGGTCTCGTATCTCAAGGCCCGTAGGGCTGGATCCACAGCCTTCATGTTAGAGGTGTGGCCTGTTGCAAAGATCAGCTTGTTAAACCCATTGTGTATGAGGGACCGCCCTATATCATACAAGAGATTCTGATAAGTGAAAGCGCTAAGTGTAACGGTGCCCGATCCTACTCCTGGGGCGTGAAGGTGCTGAGGCGAATACCCAACAGGAATCAGCTGGTAATAGGGAACATTAGCCATCCCGGCAGCAATCTGACAGGGCAACTCCGTGGCGATGCTATCCGTACATACAGGGCAATGTCTTCCATGTTGCTCCGTACTGCCGAGGGGAATGAGTACGATGTCCGTCTCCTTTAGCCACTCCCTCACTTCCAAATACCCGCAGCGGAAAAGGTTATAGACTTTCTCCTTTTTGACCTCCTTTTTTTCTTCCCATTCCATCTAAATCCTCCTTCTCTAAGTGGGTCCTTCGAAGTTGCTATTGGGTTTCAGTGCTCCTCTATTCCAGATCCGGTCATCAATAACTGGCCTCAAAGCTTATTCGTTAATCGAACCAAGGCTGCTCGCCGATGGGCGTCCATGGTCTCAAACTCCGCCTGACGCACAGAGTAGGGGGCGAGCACCTTCACGCCCCGTTCATCCACCCACTGATGGGTAATGACTTTCAAAAAGTGACCCACCCACAGCCCACCTGTATTTCGGGCACCCCGTAGGGTGGGCAAGATATGGTTCGTGCCCGCAACCTTATCCGCGAACACCTCTGCGGCAGCCTTACCAAGAAAGAGAGAACCATAAGAGGTGAGCAGGGGCAAGAGCGTTCTTGGATCGTTTGTATGCACCTCGAGATGCTCTGGGGCATAATCATTGGCCCAAACGCAAGCGTCCTCAAGGGTCGGCACAACCACCACATCCCCTTTGTCTTCCCATGACCGCCGGGCTACTTCCTCTGTCTTGAGTTCGCGCAACTGTCGCTCGATTTCCTCCAAAACTTGCTTTCCCAGAGATTCCGAAGTGGTTACCAGAGCCCCTCGGGCCTCCGGGTCATGCTCACACTGAGCAAGGAGGTCGGCGGCAATATAGTCGGCCCGTGCCGTTTCGTCTGCAATAACCAGGCATTCGCTAGGGCCGGCCAGAAAGTCGATGCCAACAGTCCCGAATACTTGCCGTTTCGCTTCCATAACATACTGGTTGCCGGGACCCACAATCAAATCCACAGGTTGGATGGTTTCTGTACCGTATGCCATGGCAGCGATCGCCTGGGCACCCCCCAGACAGTAAATCTCGTCTGCACCGATGGCCCCCATCGTATAAAGTATGGCAGGATTGATGCGCTTTTCCTTGCCTGGAGAGGAACAGGCAACGATCCTCTTCACACCCACTACCTTAGCAGGTACCAGGGACATCACGGCTGAAGTCAGGCAGGGGTAGCGCCCTGCCGGCACATAGGCTGCGCAGGATTCCACGGGGACGAGGCGGTGTCCCATGAAGACGCCCGGAATCATTTCCTGCTCAAACTCACTGATCTGAGCCCTTTGGGCTTCCGCAAATGCCGTCACTCTCAGGATGGCAAAGTCAAGACCCTCGATAACATCGGCCGGGAGTTCTCTTTTGACAGCCTCGACCTCTGCTTCACTCACACGAATGGGGCCTTCATACTGATCAAAGGTCTTGGCATAGTGAGCAAGAGCTGCATCCTGCTCTTTCCGTACCCGCTCAAGAATCTCTTCAACGCTCTGGCGAAGCGCCTTCACGTCCGCCTCTAAAACGGGTTTCGCCTTTTTCAATTCCTTGATTTGCATCGAAGTCCCTCCTTCAGCGTAATTCGTCGATGTTTTTGTAAACCTTCCATAGTGCCTCAATGATATCGTCCATATCCTTTTCTTCGCCTAACAGGACCTGGTGCCGGAGAATGAGCGTGCATCCACAGGCCTCTTCTGTTGCAGGGCATACGGCTTGGAGCAGGTCTACAACCTGAGGGTATCGCTCCAGGGCCTGGGGGCAAAGGTGGTCAGCCAGGTTCTCAATTTCAAAGACTGGATGATGATAAACGGGTTTCCGGTCGCCTGGCACAAAGGGAATTCCCTCTGCATTTAGGGCTTCGCAGAGCCTGTCTGGGTCCTGGTTTCCAAACACGTCGGGTTCATACCGGAGCAGATAGTAGTAGTACCCATGTTTCATAGAAGGAGCATCCACGCCGATGTGCCTCAGGCCAGGTATCTCCTGAATCCCGTGTGTCAGCCGGGCAGCATTGGCCTGACGGCGAGCGTCCTGTGCTGGAAATCTCTCAAGCTGCGCGAGAAGGATAGCCGCCTGGAATTCAGAGAGCCTGTAGTTGCTGGAAACCCGTTGGCAGGCGAGGTCCGAAGATCTCACACCTGGCCTATTCTGAAACCGACCGAAGGCGCGCAGGGCTACGACATTTTCAGCCAGTTTGGGGTCATTTGTCATGACCAAACCCCCTTCGCCGGCCGTAAGGGTTTTATTTGACTGGAAGCTGAAGGTGCCCAGGTTCCCCCAGGTCCCAGCTTTTCTATCGCCCAAAGAGGAATCGATGGCTTGGGCGCAGTCCTCAACGAGAAGCAATCCATACCGTTTTGCCAGTTTCACCATGGCAGGCATGTCCGCCATCTGACCCCCCAGGTGGACGGGAATTATAGCCCGCGTGTAAGCAGAGACACGCCGGGCTACATCCTTGGGGTCCAGACAGTAGGTTTGGGGGTCGATATCCGCAAATACGGGGAGCGCGCCCACCATAAGCACGGAAGTGGCTGTGGAAATGAAGGTGTAGGCAGGAACGATGACCTCATCGCCAGGTTTTGTTCCAATGGCCCGGAGAGCGATCTCTATGGCCACACTCCCATTGGCCACCGGCAAAGCGAATCGTGCATCGTGGAGATTTGCGAACCGCTCAGCGAAAAGCGTGCCCAATGCTTCGGGATCGTCCCCTTGTAAACCAGCGAACCAGCGACCACTTGCCAGCACTTTTTCGAGCCAGACCCTTTCCTCAGAACCTGCTTGTGGCCAGTCTGGATAAGGCTTGGTTCTTACCGCTGTCCCACCGCACAATGCCAGATTAGCCATCCCAAATATCCTCAACTATAAGACATTTGATTTCCGCGTGATCCCGGCACCCTACCTTGTCTGTGGGGTTTCCATATGATATGTGAATAAAATTCGGCAAAAGGAAAGAGGATACCATGTGCTACCAAATCTACCCTTTGAATACAGGATATCTTTTGGCCGATGATGCGAAACAGAACGAGCATAGGCTAGGGCACAGCCCCGGCCATCAATCGATGATGGTTCAGACCCATGCGGGACCCTATATTCTAGCAGGTGATGCCGCGTGGTATGATCCAGAGAAGGGATTGTCACCACCCCGCAAGGCGGCTCATCCCGAGGATGCAAAACAGAGCTTTCATGACCTCCTTAAACCCGAAATACCGATCTTGGCCAGTCACGACCCATCTGTTGTGACACATGACGTATTTGGATAGAGAACCCATCGAAAACTGCATCACGATAGGGTTGGTTTAGACCACTATGTAGAAACTCATCAGAGGAGCGCAGGATGCGGAATCAGATTTAGGATTCCTCTTCAGTGCCCCAAGGGGTTGTTCGGATAATTTCCACCATTCTGCGATTATGTCGTCGGATAGCCTTCTCTGCTTCCTGGCCATCCCGTTTTTGGAATGCCGCAACAATTTTCCTGTGGAAATCTAGAAACTCCGCAAAGTGAGGTGCTAGTTTGAAAGCCAGGGGGAGGGCCTTGTAACGGAGCCCCTCAAGGAGTTCTTTGAGAAGTTCATTTCCGCATGACCGGTAGATGAGGAGATGGAAATTGTGGTCCGATCGGGAATAGGCTATGGCATTTCCGCGCTCTACGATCAGTTCCTGCTCG
The DNA here is from genome assembly GCA_050050615.1 of Desulfobacteraceae bacterium. Taxonomy (GTDB): domain Bacteria; phylum Desulfobacterota; class DSM-4660; order Desulfatiglandales; family HGW-15; genus JASFTV01. The sequence continues at coordinate 98 of JASFTV010000121.1, read as the reverse complement.
GCCAGAATCTTCTCCATTTGTGCTATGATATCGGGGGTTGCTCGATCTGCGCCTAGGCGAGCGGCCATACCCTCCATAGTCTCTCGGACCTCATAGAG
>JASFTV010000120.1:0-9458 GCA_050050615.1 Desulfobacteraceae bacterium | reverse complement strand
CACAAAGAGGTCTGCCCTGGCTTACACAGACATGCCTTACGGGACGTTCAGTTTCCTCTATCATGATGCGGAAAGCCTCGTATTCATCGCCGGGGGCATCGGTATTACACCGTTTATAAGCATGTTGAGATACATCTATGACAGGAGGCTGGAAAAACGGGTGATGCTCATATGGTCAAATAAGACAGAAAAGGACATTGTTTTCAGGGATGAACTGGAAAAGATGGCATCAGACATGCCATGTTTCAAGGTCGTTCATGTGATGTCGAGGCAAGATGAGTGGCCGGGTGAAAAGGGACGCATCGATGCGGAGAAGCTGGAGAAGCATGTCGGGAGTTTTCACATCGGGCAATTCTTTATTTGCGGCCCGCCGCCGATGATGCGGGCCATGAAAAGGACCCTGTCGGATTTGGGTGTACCCAAGGGGAGGATACACACCGAACGCTTTGCCCTGCGGTGACCTATTTCAGCCTTTTCTCCTGCAAACGGGCAATGAGCCCGGTTGTCAGTAAGGGCACGACGGCAAGCAAGCAAAGAACCGGCCGGATGGAATAGATATCCGCAGCCATACCCGTCAGAGGTGTCATCATACCGCCCGTTCCGAAAGCGAGACCCATCATAAGGCTCGACACCATAGACCTTCCTCGGGGCGCCAGTTCTTGCGCCATGGATACTCCCAGCGGCAGGGTAGCCAGAACAAAAAAGCCGGCCAATAGCGCGCCGCCGTAAACCCATTTGCCTGAAAGGATAAGCAGGAGAAGCAGACTGGGTGTTGCCAAGCCGTGGGCTGTAAAAAAGACCGGCTTGTAGCCGACTCTGTCTGAGAGGTGGCCGGCAAGCAGTCCGCTCAGAGCGCCGGCCACAGTAAAGATAGAGACAATCGCCCCGATCGATATCAGAGAATGGCCTTCATTCGCGTAAAAGACGGGCAAGAAGGTCAAGAAAGACTGGGTAACAAAAGATCGCAAGACCATCACCACCCAGATCAGGACAATCGATTTCCAAACCGTTCCCAACGTCTCCCTGATAGAACCGATGAAGCCGAGCTTTCCCAAACCTTCTCCGCCGGGGAAGGGAACGATCATGATGAGAAGAGCAACCAACGGAAAACCGATGATCATTGTGAATGGCGATGCTTCCAGACCGTAGGTGTGCACAAAATAGGTGATAAAGAGCGGCCCCACGCCAAAGGCAAAAGTGCCGCCCATATTGAAAATGGACATGGAAAAACCGGGATGGGAGCCCGCATAGCTCGGGACCATGCCGGCAGATGTGGGGTGAAACATGGCTGATCCGATGGACCCGAAGCATATAAAGAGGAGCAGCAACAGAAAGGAGGGAGCCACGCCCACAAAAGGAATAAAGACAACGGCCAGCAAGGGTCCTCCGAGGACGAAAAGGCGCGTTCGATAATGATCGGCGATGTATCCAGCGGGCGGCTGGACAATGAAGGCGAAAAAGCGGCTGACTCCTGCGATCAGGCCGACCTGGGTCAGGGACAAAGAAAGCTTTTGGACGAAAAGCGGGAGGAGCGGATGAACAAAAGAGGCATAGAAGTCGCCTGTAAAATGAACAAGGGCGAGGGCAAAGATCACTTTGACATCAGCTTTTGAACGTTCAGGTATCGAGCTTCTTGTTTGAGAAATCATACCAGGACACCCGGTATCCAGCACGTCCATTCTCTTTGGACGGCGAATGCTTGTTTCAGCTACATTGGCTTCTGAGGCTTTCGGGCCCTGATCACAGGGTTCAGGACGCCACTAAGCACGGGAAACCTGTCAAATAAATCCATTCAGTGGAAAGTGTCAAGCCCATATTTTCATTTCTGGCCCGGATTCTTGAGAAAATCAGACTGGCTGCCGGGCTTGATGGCGCTACACAACGCAGTCGCCCAAAAACAGTCGCGGTGGGTTGATCATAAGGCGACCAGAAAGATCCCGGCAACCACCCTCGAGTTGATATCATATCGATAAAATTATAAATTGACAGAGGAAAGCCCTTTTACTATATTCGCGGCAAACCCTATAAGCACGCACCTATGGGGCTGTGAGGCAACAAAAGGGGCACAGTAATCAAGTTACTCAAGATTTTGTGGCAATTGCTTTTTTATGTTTTTTTATTCCATTTTATTGAGAAATTAATTTAACTCCAGTATAATTGGCTTTAGTTGTGTATTAAACAAAAAGTGACCTGGACATTTGTCTCCACATCTTCGGGCTATGAACATCATCATAGGATCAGATCACGCCGGTTTCGACCTCAAAGAGGTATGCAGGTCCTTTCTCGAACATTCCGGGGAATATGGGGTGACGGATGCGGGCGTTTTCAGCCGGGAGTCATCCGATTATCCCAAGATCGCCCATAAGGTCGCCCAGTCCATCGTAAAGGGAGGATACGATCGAGGTGTTTTGATTTGTGGTTCAGGGATAGGCATGTCCATGGTGGCAAACCGGTACAAGGGCGTTCGTGCCGCCCTTTGCCATAACCTTTACTCGGCAAGGATGAGCCGACTGCACAACGACGCAAACATCCTGACCATGGGCGAGAGGATCATGGGTGTGGGCCTTGCCCTTGATATCCTGGATCTTTTCCTGAAAACCGAATTCGAGGGAGGGCGTCACAAGTCAAGAGTGGACCAAATTGATGGGAGAGGATAGCCTTTTTGGAGGGAAAGCGTTTAGAAAGTTTTGATCCGGAAGTGGCAAAGGCCATTCATGCAGAGATTGATCGCGAGAAAAAGAGTCTGGTCATGATTGCTTCGGAGAATTACGCTTCTCTTGCGGTAATCGAGGCCCAGGCCAACGTGATGACCAACAAGTATGCCGAAGGCTATCCAAAAAAGCGATACTACGGCGGCTGTGAATATGTGGATATTGCTGAAAGGCTTGCTGTTGAGCGGGCTAAGAAGCTCTTCGGGGCAGAATACGCCAATGTGCAGCCCCACTCAGGATCACAGGCCAATATGGCCGTCTATTTCTCCTTTCTAAAACCGGGAGATACGATCTTGGGTATGGACCTTTCTCATGGCGGTCACCTGACTCACGGGAGCCCGGCCAATTTTTCGGGGATCCTTTACAATGCCGTGCACTACGGCCTAAATCAGGAGCATCAGGTCATCGACTACGATCAGGTCCATGATCTGGCCAGGAAATACAAACCCCGAATGATCATTGCGGGCGCCAGCGCCTATCCAAGGGTTGTAGAGTTTGAGAAATTCCGCGAAATAGCCCATGGCGTCGGCGCTTATCTTCTGGCAGATATCGCCCATATTGCCGGGCTGGTGGTCGCGGATCTTCATCCTTCTCCCGTGGGGGAGGCCGATTTTGTGACCTCAACGACCCACAAGACGCTCAGAGGCCCCAGGGGCGGGATCATATTATCGGAGGAACAATACGGCCCGACCCTGGATAAGGGTTTATTCCCCGGCATCCAAGGAGGTCCGCTTATGCACATCATTGCAGCCAAAGCGGTCTCTTTCGGGGAAGCCTTGAGACCTGAATTCAGGGATTATCAACGGCAGGTGATCAAAAATGCAAAAGCTCTTGCCGAGGAACTGATCGCTTCAGGTTTCGATTTGGTGTGTGGGGGCACGGATAACCACTTGCTGGTGATCGATCTGACCCCGAGAGAGATGAGCGGTCTTGATGCGGAAAGGGCCTTGGGTGAGGCCGGAATCGTGGTGAACAAAAACGTGGTGCCTTTTGACAAGAGAGGCCCCAAGGTGACCAGTGGGTTGAGGATAGGGACCCCGGCCCTGACGAGCAGGGGGATGAAGGAACCGGAGATGAAGGTGATCGCCGATTTGATCCATAAGGTCCTCGAAAACCCCGTCAGCGAGACGACCATTCAGGATGCCCGAATTGTGGTTTCTGAACTTTGCCGTAGATTCCCCGTTTATGAATCCTTGGACGGAAGCGAGGCGTGAGCCAATAGAATGCGATTTCAGAGAGGTCATTGGATTGTCAAGACCGTCATGGCCTGAATATTTCATGGCCATAACCCAACTGGTGGCCATGAGATCCACCTGCCTTCGCCGCAGCGTGGGGGCTATCCTTGTCAAGGACAAGAGGATTCTAGCGACCGGATATAATGGTGCCCCTGCAGGACTGAAACACTGTGAGGAAGTGGGGTGCTTGAGGGAGAATTCCTCCATTCCTTCTGGGGTGCGTCATGAGCTCTGCAGGGGGCTCCACGCTGAACAGAATGTCATTATTCAGGCAGCCTATCACGGTATCTCCATCAACGGAGCAACCCTTTACTGTACGAATAAGCCCTGTGCGATATGTTCCAAAATGTTGATTAATGCAGGGATTAGAAAGATATATTATGAAGAGGGTTATGATGATTTTCTGTCTGATCAGATGTTTGCCGAGGCTGGTCTTGAAATTGTGAGGTTAAGCCTATGAAATGTCCGTATTGCACCAAACTTGATAATAAGGTGATTGACTCCCGTTTGAGTAAGGATGGCCGAACAATCCGGAGACGGAGAGAATGTAATGAGTGTGAGAGACGGTTCACCACTTACGAAAAACTGGAAGAAGTTCTACCCATGGTGGTCAAGAAGGATGGCAGGCGGGAGCCCTTTAACCGGGAGAAGATCATAGAGGGTGTTAAGAAGGCCTGCCAGAAGAGACCGGTTAGCATCACGCTGATCGAAGAATTTGTGGATTCCTTGGAGCTCTACTTTCAGGAACTCGGAAAGAAGGAGATTGACAGCAAAGAGATCGGGGAGAGGGTGATCAATAATCTCAGGGAATGGGACGAGGTGGCCTACGTCAGGTTTGCATCGGTGTACAGGCAATTCAGGGATATCAATGAGTTCATGGCCGAACTTGAAGAGATTCTGAAGTCAAGGAAGGAAAAGGAAGGGGCGTAAGGATTCTTCCCAAACTCGGATAGGGTCATCCATCGTCTGCGATGGTTATCAGACGGGCAGGATATTCAGGACATATCATTAATTGAAGGATACCGATGAAAGATTTATGAGAGAGGCGTTGCGTCTGGCCAGGAAAGGTCGTGGACGTACCTCTCCGAACCCGGTCGTCGGCGCGGTGATCGTTCGTAAGGGAAGGGTCATCGCTACAGGGTATCATAGGAAGCCTGGCAGCAATCATGCGGAAATAGATGCCCTGGCGAAAATCGGGGGGAAGGTCAGGAAAGGCGATACCCTGTATCTGACGCTGGAGCCGTGTCACCATCACGGGAGAACACCCCCCTGCACTGAGGCTATCTTAGGAAGTGGTCTTAGAAGGGTGGTTGTGGGTATGAAAGACCCCAACCCGAACGTGACCGGGGGAGGGTGCGAGTTTCTGGCCCGGAAAGGCGTTGAGGTAAAAGTCGGAATACTCGAATCGGAATGCCGCCGGCTGAACGAATTTTTCTTGAAGTTTGTGACGACGGGTCGACCATTTGTCATCGCCAAGTCGGCACTCACCATGGATGGATGGACGGCGACCTCGACAGGCCATTCGGAATGGATCACCAACGAACGATCGCGGCAATTTGTTCATCGGTTAAGAGATGAAGTGGATGCTCTCATGGTCGGCATAGGCACTGTGTTGGCTGATGATCCATCTTTGAATACCCGCTTGGAGAACCGCAAAGGAAAGGATCCTGTTCGAATTATTGTTGATACCCACTTGAGAATCCCCGATAATGCAAGGGTATTGAACATCGACTCACCTTCCATGACGGTGGTTGTGGTGGGTGATGATGTGCCTGCGAAACGCCTCGAATCTATCCAAAAGGAGGGTGTCTCGACACTGCTCTGCCCCAAGAAGGCAGGCAGAATGGACCTGGCCGCACTGATGGATTTGCTGGGAAAGAGGTCCATCACCTCTTTGCTTTTGGAAGGAGGGTCAACGCTTATGGGCACCATGATTCGTGAAAGACTGATTGATAAGTTCTATATTTTCAAAGCGCCTAAGATACTCGGCGGAAGTGACGGGGTACCTATGGCGACGGGACCAGGTCCGGAGATGATGGACCAATGCCTTTCTTTGAGGGACGTGAAGATCAGGCGTTTCGGGGATGACATTTTGCTTGTAGGATATCCGGGCTATTAGACCCTGATGGGGTCGAAACGCCCTGTGAAATCCCCCGCCTCCCTCGCCTGAGCCCTGCTCACCGGGACGATGGCGGGCAGGCCTCTGCTTTCCCCGTAGGAACGGGAGTGATCGGGATTTTGCAGGCTATCGGAGAGACCACGGTCGGTTTTGACGGGCGATAAAGATGTTTACGGGCTTGGTTGAAGGCATCGGCAAAGTCAAGGAGATCAGCCGGAGCGGAGAGGATATGAGCATAACCATTGTTCCCCTCTTTGAGATGTCCGATACTCGGGTAGGGGACAGCATTTCCATAAGCGGCGTATGCCTTACCGTGACCGACGTCAAGCAGGGTGCATTCAGGATGGATGTTTCTAGAGACACACTGTCTCGCAGCACCATGGGGCAGCTAAAACTGGCTGATGAGGTGAACCTGGAAAGGGCGCTCCGTTTTACGGATCGCCTGGGTGGACACCTGGTATCCGGCCATGTGGACGGGGTTGGTAAAATTCTTAGATCGGACCGGCAACAGAGATCCTGGGTTTTGAGAATTGGTATTGATGAGCATATGTCAAGATACATCATTGAAAAAGGGTCTATTGCTGTGGATGGAATCAGTTTGACGGTCAATCGCTGTGAGGCGACCGCCTTTGAGGTAAACATTATCCCGGAGACCGGCAGGGTGACCAATATACTGAAAAAAAGGGTGGGAGATCTCGTGAACATTGAGACAGATCTCATCGGCAAATACATTGACAAATTCTTTCAAAAGGAAAAGAGCACGGAGCAGGAAAAGAGATCTTCCGTTATCAGTGAAGAAATGCTAAGGAACTTGGGATTTGGTGACTGATTAAGATGGCTGTTGCAAAGATAGAAGAGGTCTTAGAAGACCTAAGGAACGGTAAGATGATCATCCTCGTGGATGATGAGGATAGAGAGAATGAGGGTGATCTCACCACGGCCGCTGAAAAGGTGACCCCGGAGGCGATCAATTTTATGGCAAAATATGGGCGAGGGCTGATCTGCCTATCCCTCGCTCCCGAGATTGTGGATAGATTGAAGCTTCCTTTGATGGTCTACGACAATCGTTCCCCTTTCAAGACGGCTTTCACGGTTTCCGTTGAGGCACGTCAAGGCGTGAGTACGGGCATCTCGGCTGCGGATCGGGCTCATACCATCCAGACCGCCATTGCAGATGATGCGTGCCCGGAAGACCTGGTTCAGCCAGGGCATGTTTTCCCCCTGAGGGCCCGTCGAGGGGGGGTCCTTTTTAGAACGGGTCAAACAGAAGGTTCGGTCGATCTGGCCAGGCTGGCGGGTTTGAAACCAGCGGGGGTCATCTGTGAGATTATGAATGATGACGGCACCATGGCCCGCATGCCAGACCTGAAGAAATTCGCCGCCAGACATGACCTCAAGATTGCCACTGTCGCTGATATCATCGCCTACAGGATGAGAAATGAGTCTTTTGTGCATGCAGCGGCCGATACTATTCTTCCAACCCCTTTCGGCGAATTCAGGGCGATTGCCTTTGTCAATGACATCGATGATTATGAGCACTTGGCCCTGGTGAAAGGGGATATTGGTCCCGACAAGGAGGTGCTTGTAAGGGTCCATTCTCAATGCCTCACGGGCGATGTTTTCGGCTCTTACCGCTGTGACTGCGGTTCCCAGCTGGAAAAAGCGATGGACATCGTGCAAAGGGAAGGCTTGGGCGTCATCCTGTATATGCAGCAGGAGGGCAGGGGCATCGGCCTTGCTAACAAAATCAAGGCCTACACGCTTCAGGATCAAGGAAGAGATACCGTTGAAGCGAACCGGGAACTTGGATTCGAGCCAGACTTGAGGGATTATGGGGTCGGTGCCCAGATCTTGGCTGCGCTCGGTGTCAGAAAAATGAAATTAATGACCAATAATCCAAAGAAGATCATTGGCCTCGAGGGTTACGGCCTGGAGGTTATTGGTCGGGTGCCTATTGAAACAGAGCCAAGACCGGAGAACCTGAAATACTTGGTGACCAAGTGCCAAAAGCTGGGCCACCTGCTGAACATAAAAGGTGGCGAGATAAAATAGGCGTCAAGATCACTTGATCACCATCGAGGAAGCGCGTTGTTCTCTGGCTCAGACACTGGATGGGGTGTCAAACGAAACCAGGTCCTACGGGCCTGGATTCTCTACAACATACGAAGAGGGGTGATGCTATGCCGAAGATCTTGGAAGGTAAGATATCAGCAGAAGGTTTTAAGTTTGGCATTGTTGTGAGCCGGTTCAACGACTTCATCAACTCAAAGCTAGTGGAAGGAGCGATGGATGCTCTGAAACGTCATGGCGCTAAGGAAGAACAGATCTCTTTGGTCAAAGTGCCCGGCGCTTTCGAGATACCGCTTGCTGCAAAAAGGCTTGCTGAAAGTGGCAAATATCATGCCGTTATCTGCCTCGGCGCAGTGATTAGAGGAGCCACGCCCCATTTTGAATATGTGGCAGCGGAGGTATCCAAGGGGATCGCCGCCGTAGCCCTGGAAAGTAAGATCCCTGTGACATTTGGCATCTTGACAACCGATAACCTAGAACAGGCGATTGAAAGGGCCGGTTCCAAATCAGGGAACAAGGGCTGGGATGCGGCCGTGGCGGCCATGGAGATGGTAAATCTCTTTAAAGAATTGGAGTAATTGACACCCTCTTGCCCTCCCCGGGAATCTTCTGCTAAGGCGTGTTGACTCTCTCTACAGATTGCGATCAACCGGGACCCGTACCAAGGACCCAGGTGCCCGATCTTTTTACTGCCGCAAAAATTTTGGCGGTTTACCAAAGAAGCTATGGGGAAAAGACGTCGCGCCAGAGAGCTGGCTCTTAAAGTTCTTTTTCATATGGAATTCAATGCCGGCGACCCAAACGAGGCATTTGATCTCGTGTGTGAGAGCTTTGCCTCACCGGAGGCAATCCGAACTTTTTCCAGACAACTGGTGCTGGGTGTTTGGGAAAAGAAGGATGATCTTGACGAGTTGATCAGCCGATCCTCCATAAACTGGCGCTTGGAGAGGATGTCCCTCGTGGACAGGAATATCTTAAGAGTTGCTGTGTTTGAAGTCGTTTTTATGAAGGATATTCCTCCCAAGGTCTCTATCGATGAAGCGGTTGAGTTGGGCAAGAGTTACGGCACTGAGGAATCCGGAGCTTTTATCAACGGGATTCTGGATAACATATACTCGCACTTACAATCGAAGAGAACGCAAGAGGAAACAGGGTGAAGCGTCAATAGGCTTCACGTTTTGTGAAAGAATTCTTCCCGCCCTCCAGTTGCGCGCCCCTGCGGGGCCTTACCCATGGCCTTACGCTGGTCACCGGGGAGCGACTTTTCGTTTTTGAAAAGAGACCCCCGTGCCTCGCGGCTCGGTGCGTGTGGGAAACGCATTT
>JASFTV010000119.1:0-9527 GCA_050050615.1 Desulfobacteraceae bacterium | reverse complement strand
ATGATGTCTTGCCTTCTGGTCCCATAGATCAAACACCCACTGTCTGCAACCCCTTTTGCCCCCAATTCCTTGCCGACCGGCCCTCTCTAAAGACCATTCCCCGAGCAACCCAGTGGAGCCAAGGATACGTCAAGGGCTAGCATTGGCGGCCCGGATCCTGTGGATAAAAAAATCCTGAAGGGGTTTCGCGAGCTGACAATAGGGCTTGAGGGTGAACAAACCCGTGGATGATTCCAAATCCAATAGAAGGGGAATCAGCCTTCGGCCGGGCTGATTCAGGGAGACAAGGATATCTTCCGGCTCGGGGCCATATATTTCACGGCGTTGTTCCAGCCGGAATTTCGGACAGCCTTTTTGAAAGTCCATCGCTGTGTCGTCTCGGCCCAGAACGCGTTGAATCTCCACCAGATATTGCGTGCGGCCTCTTGCCGTTTCAAAGGGAATATGGTGGCGGCCCAGAATGTCACGCATCAGCCCGTGATGTTCCGTAATGATATAGGAATCCGGCAAAGCCAGCCGAGACCGGGACTCCACGGAGCCATGGTAACGGAATGTGTGCAGGAGAGGCTCTCCAGTGTCGCTTTTTCTCAAGGGGATCGTAATTTGCGGCCGAGATGGATCGGCAACGTATCCGAAATCTAGGTAGAGCGGTTGTTCCGCTCCAGGATTCGTCCAGCTCATCCGAGCATTTCGGCAGAGGGCCGTCATTTCCTGTCGGTGAGCGCGACAGGATTCAAGAAATGTCGTGATGCATAGATATTGCTTGGATACACGGGCACGGATATTGTGCGGGGTTGGATAGGTGCCGGTGGATGGATCAAGCCTGTTTTCAAGAAGAAATGAGAACGCGCCCAACATGCCGGCCATGTTGCGCAGGTTTCGGAGCGACAGACCGCCATGGGTAATGGGTTGTTGGATGCTGGTGATTTCACCGATGTAGCGCTGCGCCGGTAGCCCCAGATCCTGGATACGTCCGAGGGTATCCGGGAGGAGGCGGCTGAAGCTGAAGTCGTGGATTCGATTGTCCAGGTTCGGATTGTTGGCGGCCTCGAACTGTGCCTCAAAATCCGTGAGATACCCTTGCTTGGCCAAAGACTTTTTCTTCAATACCGCAGACTCATGAACATCCAGCAAAACCTGCGGATTCCATCGGTGCAGGGCATTGATGATCCCTTTGGACTCCGGTTCGGTAAGATCAACAAAGTTCGTACTCAGGTTGACGCCGTTGCCGTTGACCCGGCGTTTCAGGTCTCTCCCGTCCGGGTTGCTATTGGGAATGAAGACAAGGTTCATGTCCTCAAGATACGGGGCTAATTTCCCTTCCAATATGTCCCGCGCCACGAGCAGGAGAGCTTCCGCGCCGGAAGATTCGGTCCCATGCTGAGATCCGACAAGCAGGAGCGTTAACTTGGTACCGGCTGGACCCCTCTCTCTGAATCGATTCATATCCGAAGCCAACAGAAGCGCTTCGATGGGAGTGCCGAGCGCGGAGAAGGCAATGGTTGCCCTTTCTGCCGATTTGCTGTTTTTGGACAACTCGGTGAGGAATGCCGAGATTTCGGCTGAACTGCTCAGGGACGTGTATCCGCTTCGCTCGAGCGCTGTCATGGATGTTTCGCTTGCACGGGAGTATCCGTATCCAAGCAAGATAATCCATACCGAGGCGATGCCGAGAATTCTTGTGAAAGATCTCACGCCAAAGATACGGTCTTTACCTTCCCTTTGAAGAACTCTCATGAAACCATCCGATGCATTTCCAGATGTTATGATTTCACGGCACAACAAAATCCATAAAGATCATCATTCTTGTCCAAAAACGAATCAGTGCTTCGTGCGAGCCAGGGGGGTCTCTTTTCAAAAACGAAGGGCATCGAGGAACAGTTATGCAAAAAGGGGTAGCAAAGGCGGGCGGAGCACCTTTGCAGCCAATTCCACGGAGCTACTTCCATGGGGATTCCCGGGAGGCTCTCCGCCCTGCCTGTCCCGTCCCTGCGGGGCCTCACCCGTGGCCTTACGCTGGTCACCGGGCAGCGACTTTTCGTTTTTGAAAAGAGACCCCCATGGCTCGCGACTCGATGCTCATGGGAACCTGAATTTTGGGCACCGTGGGGTATCCTGTAAATACAGGTACTTAGCTCGTTTAGAAGCCTGTTTTCGATTTATTTTGGACAGCAGTGAGTTCAGGTATTCATGGAAAATATCAGCACAAACGACGGATCTGATCATGGCGAAAGGTCTTATCCGATGCCATAACGGGGAGTTATCTTAAGGGGGTGCCTCATGTCTTTCACTTATAGCAAAGAAATCATGGATCAAATTAGGGAAGCCTACAAGAGGTGGACGGAAAAGCTCGAGGAAATCTTCACAGACAGACCCGAACGCCTCGAGCGCTTTTCCACGGTTTCTGATCTTGAGGTCAAGCGGATCTACACGCCGATAGATGTGAAGGATCAGCACTTTATGAAGGATATCGGATTTCCAGGTCAACATCCGTTTACGAGAGGCGTCCAACCATCCATGTATAGGGGCCGCCTCTGGACCATGCGCATGTTCGCCGGACTCGGCTCCGCCAAGGATACGAACCGACGTTTTCATCTCCTTGTAAAAGAAGGCCAGACTGGGCTTTCCACCGCTTTCGACATGCCCACCCTGATGGGATATGATACCGAATCTCCGAAAGCGAGAGGGGAATGCGGCAAATGCGGTGTGGCCATTGATACCCTCCAGGATATGGAAGATTTGTTTGAAGGATTGCCCATAGATCAGATAACCACTTCTATGACCATCAACCCGCCGGCAGCAGTGATCTGGGGCATGTACATTGCCATGGCCGAAAAGCGTGGTATCGACAGAAGGATCATCGGCGGCACTATACAAAACGACATGCTCAAGGAATTCATCGCTCAGAAGACTTTTATGTGCCCACCCAAACCTTCGCTTCGGGTGATCACAGATACCGTGGAGTTTGGTGCCAAAGAGATTCCTCGTTGGAATACGATCAGTATCAGCGGCTACCACATCAGAGAAGCGGGATCAACAGCGCTCCAGGAACTCGCCTTTACGCTGGCAGATGGGATCGCTTACACCCAAGCTGCGATCGACCGAGGGCTGGACGTGGATGAGTTCGCACCCCGATTTTCCTTCTTTTTCAATTCCCATCTCGACTTTTTTGAAGAAATCGCTAAATTCCGGGCGGCAAGGCGGATGTGGGGTAAGATCATGAAGGACAGGTTCAAGGCAAAGGATCCCAGATCGTGGTGGATGCGGTTCCATACACAGACAGCCGGCTGCTCGCTGGCCGCCCAACAACCTTACAACAACATTGTCAGAACGGCCTTAGAGGCCCTGGCGGCTGTGATGGGAGGGACGCAGTCGTTGCACACCAATTCTCTGGACGAGGTTTTGGCGATTCCCACTGAAGAAGCGGCCACCATCGCGCTGAGAACCCAGCAGATCATTGCGGAGGAATCGGGGGTTGCCAACACCATTGACCCTCTAGGAGGATCGTACTTCGTAGAGGCCCTGACAGACCAGATGGAGGCGGGGGCCTTTGAGATCATACAGAAGATCGATGAGATGGGCGGGATGCTGGCCGCCATTGAGAAGAACTATCCTCAACAGGAGATTGCTGATGCTGCCTACCATTACCAGAGACAGATCGATGCAAACGAAAAGGTAGTCGTCGGTGTAAACAAATACATTACGGATGAGGCCCTTCCGATTGAGACGCTTGAAATCGATGAGGCCCTCGAAAGAGCTCAGATAGAAAAGACGAATCGAATCAAGAACGACCGTGATAACAAAAAGGTTAGGGAGCGCCTGGATAAATTGGGAGAGGTCTGCGCTGGAAACGAAAACGTTATGAACCCGATTATTGAAGCCGTCAATGAATATGCAACACTGCAGGAAGTGTGTGACGTGTTCAGATCCGTGTTCGGAGAATACCGGGATCCCGGGATTTACTAATCAGTCTGCGACGCTGAGGAAAGTGGAGGTGAATCATCCGCCATAAGAAAGCAATATATCTTGACAACAGAAAATATTAAGGTTTTTCAAGCTGAACCACAACATCACTGTTTGAATGCGAGAGGATCAAGGTGGAAAAGCGAAAACTTAGAGTGATGGTAGCCAAACCGGGGTTGGACGGTCATGACAGAGGGGCGAGGGTCATCGCCAGGGCGTTTCGTGATGCCGGCTTTGAGGTCGTTTACACAGGTCTTCACCAAACACCGGAGGAGATTGTTCAGGCAGCTATTCAAGAAGACGTGGATATGATCGGGCTTTCGAGCCTGGCAGGTGCCCACATGTATCTATTTCCAAGGGTTGTCGAACTCTTGAGGGAAAATCGCGTGCATGACATTGTCGTCTGCGGAGGAGGGATCGTTCCGGAAGAGGATGTCCCGAGGCTCAAGGAGGCTGGTATCGTAGAGATATTCACGCCTGGTGCGAAACTGGAAGATATCGTCACATGGGTTGAAGAAAACGTCAAGCCGAGAGCTGAATAATGGTTATGTCTAGTGCGGTAGATAAGGTGATCGCCGGAGATGTAAGGACAGTAGCACGGCTGATCAGGGATATTGATGACAAGGTGCCTGAAGTGAGGGAAACCCTGAAGGCACTGTATGCGCACACAGGAAAGGCCTACGTCATTGGCGTTACAGGGTCTCCTGGCGTGGGAAAAAGCACCCTGGTCGATCAAATGGTGGACCATCTGAGAAAAAAGAATAAGAGTGTGGGAGTCCTGGCTGTCGATCCAACCAGCCCGTTTAGTGGGGGCGCCATTCTGGGCGACCGTATCCGGATGCAGCGGCACAGTCTGGATGAGGGGGTTTTCATCCGCTCACTCGCCACGAGGGGTCATTTCGGAGGTTTGACCCAGTCCACACGAAGCGCTATTGACGTCCTGGATGCCATGGGCAAGGATTATGTCATTGTGGAGACTGTCGGTGTGGGCCAGGATGAAGTGGATGTGGTTAGAAGTGCGCAGACAACTGTTATTGTGGTCATTCCCGGGATGGGTGATGACATACAGGCCATTAAGGCGGGGATCCTTGAGGTGGGGGACATCTTTGTCATCAACAAGGCGGACAGAGAGGGCTCAGATAAGACCCTGAACGAGCTGAGACTCATGATCGATATGGGTCAAAATAAATATGAAGAGAGGGGATGGAAGCCGCCTATACTCAAGGCAGAGGCGGTCTTCGATAGAGGGGTGAAAGAACTCCTCGAAGAGATCGAAAGGCACAGAAAATATTTGTTGGAATCTGGGGGGTCTGAATTACGGCGGACCAAGGAAAAGGTTCGGGAAGAACTGGCCGAAATGATCAAAAACCGGCTCATTCAGGAGGTGTTTGATGAACTCAGCGAAAGCGGTGAATTCCAAAAAGCTGTCGAGTCGATCGTGGCCGGAGAATTAGATCCCTACACGGCGTGCGACGATCTGATCGTTCCCAAATTGGGCCTACTAAAATGAGGTGGCCCTTGTGATCACCCTCTGCAATTTGTGAGTTCAAGACATGTGACGGAGTGTATTCGGATTTCAATGTCCAGGATCTTTCGGTGGATATGGCAGATCGTGCTTACATTGATGGGATTTTTTTTTCTGCTCTTCGGAATCCACCTTCTTATTGCCGCATACCGCCTAAATAATCCTTTCTGGTTCATCATGACATTCTTTGCCTCCAACTTGATCATTCTGATCAGCGCTGCGCTTCTTGTTGGCTTTATCATCAGGATGTTCGCCTCATCCCCGAATTCCGATGATGGTATAGAGTAATTAAATTACAGTAGGTTAGCTTAATTTCTTAAAGTATTTTTTTAAAAACATGTAAGGATGGGAGGATATTCATGCCGGTCAAGAGAAAATCGCAGCCTCTTGGGAAAAGGCTTATGAGGATGAGAAGGGAAAAAAAGCTCACCCTCAGCAACTTGGCCAATGAGACAGGCCTAACTACAAAATACATTTCCCAGGTCGAGAAGGGGGAAGTGATCCCTCCGGTTGCCGTCATATTACAGCTTTCCCGGGCTCTTGAAATCGATTCAAGCCTTCTCCTTAGAGAGGAAAAAAGGCGGGCCGGTAAACAATCGGAGAGAGACTACGAGAAGAGAACTGCGGATTACACCTACCAGACCCTGACTCCTGAGGCTCGGCATAAACATCTGAAGGCATTTAAGGTGGTTGTGGATCCCAAATCGGACCATAAGGGGGTTAGTTACCAGCACCTAGGGGAAGAATTCGTTTACGTGCTCAAGGGAAAGGTGGAGATAACCGTGGGGCAGAACAAAAATGTACTCGCGCCTGGTCAGTCTCTTCATTTCAATTCATCCATTGTTCACAAGCTGCGCAACATAAGCACGAAAAAGGCTGAGCTGCTGGTGGTTCTTTATACACCCTAGAGAAGGAAGATGGGTATGCCCTATGAACTGACTGAAGAACAGAAGATGATCCGTGCAATGGTCAGGGATTTTGCAAGGTCGGAAATCCTGCCCACTGCAGCAGAGCGGGACAGGAGCAAGGAATTCCCTGGTGAAATTCTCAGAAAAATGGGTGAATTGGGGCTCTTGGGCATGAACGTCCCACCTGAGTATAATGGCGCGGGGGTGGACACCATCAGTTACTCCGTGGCCCTTCAGGAGGTCGCTTACGCCTGCGCTTCCACCGCGGTCATCATGTCGGTTCACAATTCGGTGGCTTGTGGCCCCATCTATCTATTCGGCTCCGACTACCTGAAGGAGACGTATCTGAAGCCGCTGGCTGCCGGGCAGAAAATCGGCTCCTTTGCCCTAACAGAACCGGGTGCAGGTTCTGATCCGGCCAGTCAAAAGTCCAAGGCCGTCAAAGACGGGGACAGTTATATCATTAACGGCACGAAGACCTTTATCACCAGCGGTAAGAACTCGCAGGTAAGCGTGGTGACAGCCTATACCGATAGAGGAAAGAAGCACAAAGGCATCAGTGCCTTCGTTGTTGAAAAGGGTACGCCGGGATTTTATGTGGGAAAACAAGAAGATAAAATGGGGCTTCGGGCCTCAGACACTGCGGAACTGATATTTGAAGATTGTCGCGTACCCAAAGAGAACCTCCTAGGCATGGAAGGAGACGGCTTCTTGATTGCCATGGCTTCTCTTGATGGGGGTCGGATCGGTATTGCGTCCCAGTCCGTTGGTCTGGCTCAGGCCTGCCTGGATGCAGCCGTCAGCTATGCGAAGGAACGCATCCAGTTTGGGAGACCCATTTCTCAATTCCAGGGAATTCGCTGGATGATCGCTGATATGGCGACTCAAATCGAGGCTGCCAGGCACCTCACATTTCATGCAGCGGGCATGAGGGATCGAGGTGAGAATTTCACGGCGGCAGCCTCCATGGCTAAGGTCTTTGCTTCGGAAATGGCCAACAAGGTGGCTTACCAGGCCCTGCAGATTCACGGCGGATATGGATACATCCAAGAATTCCCGGTTGAAAGGTATTACCGTGACGCCAGGGTTTTTACGCTTTACGAAGGGACATCTGAGATCCAGAGAAAAGTGATCGCCAATCATGTGCTCGGTCGATAGCTGGTTTCCATGCAGAAAAGGCTCTTTTTCCGGTGAGCGCCGTTCTCCCCGGGTTTCCACCTGCGGCACACTACGTGTATGCCTCAATGAAAAGCCCTGTGTGGCTTTGCTCATCGAAAAAATATCTCATTTCTGAACTGGAAGTTGATCCAGTGACCAAAGGAATAGAACCCATATTTGAATGCTATCGTGAGATTATTCCGGAGTTTCTAAACTTTCAGGAGAGTCTTAGGCGACCCCTTCCGATGCACCTTCGAGTGAACCGGCTCAAGATCGAACCAGAGTCCCTGGTTCAGTTGTTGGCTAAAAAGGGCGTACACCTCAAAAGGGTTGACGACAGAGATGAAACCCTGTTCTTGGCGCCTGGGCTCAAATCAGCGGGGAATTTACTTGAGTATTTCCTTGGGTACGTTCACCCTCAGGCCCTGACTTCTTGCCTCGCGTCCCTTGTCCTTTCTGTCAAACCTGCCTCCCTTGTGCTCGATATGTGCGCTTCTCCTGGTGGAAAGACATCCCATATGGCCCAGTTGATGAATAACACCGGGCTTATCATTGCCAATGAACTCTACTCAAACAGACAAATCCCCCTTGCTCACACGCTTTCGAGACTAGGGGTATTCAATACCCTCATCACAAATTATCAGGCCCAGGAATTTCCTCTTAAAGAAAGATTCGATTATGTTCTGGCCGATGTGCCTTGTTCAGGGGAGGGGATATTCAGGGCGACCCAGGAGGCTTCCGGTCACAGAAAGAACAGGAGGGGAGGGAAGCTTCCTGAATTGCAAAAGAGAATGATCATTCGCGGTTTCGATCTGCTGAAGAGGGAGGGTGAAATGGTTTACTCAACCTGCACCTATGACCCTGAGGAGAATGAATCGGTCGTAGCTTTTCTGTTGAGGCATAGAGACGCAGAACTGCTTCCCATAAATGGTGCGTTTCCGAGCGAACCAGGCCTTTGTGAATGGAACAGGGAAAAACATGACAGACGGTTACAACGATCAGCCAGGTTTTATCCCCACCGTCTCGATTCCGTGGGATTCTTCATGGCCCGAATTGGCAGAAGAGGCTGATCGGCGATATCTTTTTTCTTATATGGAGCAGCGTTTCGGAATTCCTGAAACGACCTTTGATGATTATTTGTTGTTCAAGAAACAGAAGAGTTGGTGGCTCCTGAAAAAATCTCCCCATCTCTTGCGGTGCTGCCGTATTAAAGTGTCGAGAGTCGGGTTGAGGGCCTTTCAGAAAATCGGACAATTCGTAAAGCCGGCGACCTGGATGATCCAGGTTTTTGGTGGGAAAGCCACGAAGAGCAGGTTTGATTTGAATGAAGACAAACTTCAAGGCCTCCTGGCTGGAGAGGCTATCCCAGCGCACAAGGGACTTGAAAACGGCTATGTGATTCTATGTCTGAAGGGTCACGTCCTGGGTCTTGGACTTTGCATTGATGGCAAGATCCGTTCACAAATTCCACGCAATCAACTGCGGAGACCGACTCACCCAGCTGGTGATTAGCGCCCATTGAGCCCCTTTTTGAAGTGTTCATTCCTGCTTGGGATTCCAGGAACACTGAACAATCCCTCCGAACTTTTTGTCCCGCCAATATATAATAATCACCTGTTCACGAAAAACGCCAAGATGGCCCTTGCGGTAGCAGGCAAGAAACAGGGCTAACACTTGAACAGTTTAGACAGATTCATTTTCCCGCAAGACGTTTATCTCTACCTCAACATGAAAACCAGAACCCTTTGTTATTTTAAAGACATATCAATAACTAAGCAGGGACAATATTTTTGGACTGTATAATTATAATGCTTGACAAACGGATGGACGCTTTTTACAATGAAACGGCCTTCGGCCGGGTTTTCATACATATTTTTGGACAGTTTAATGACGCGTCCTAGCGGGTTTTTCCAGCCATGCCCCCTGAAAATGAACAGAATCTGATTAGTAGCAAGGATGTTCTATCAAGAACA
>JASFTV010000118.1:0-9560 GCA_050050615.1 Desulfobacteraceae bacterium | reverse complement strand
TGATGGCCACAGTCAAAATGGCTAGGGCGAGAAAACCGATAAAGGTTAGCATTTTGAATGCCAATTTCCATCCCAGCCAATTCGTTCTACTGGCAAAGCCTATGAACGATGAAAGGCCCGGGATATTCATCTCTACCTCATCAGCTAGTACTTGTGCACCTTCTTCCTTTTGAATAGCTCCTCCTATGGCGACAACCTCGTTTCCAACCCTCGCCCTTGGTCCCAGAAATATGTCACCCCCAATAGCGACAACCTCCTCCTTAACGATACCCTTTACAGTGATGTTGCCGCCGATAACAACGACCTTCTCAACCGTCATGTTTTTGCCCACCACTACGTCGCTGCCAAATCTGACAATTTCTTTTGCCTCTACACTTCCAATGGGAAAAACAGCCAGCAGGAAGATACCAGCAAACATCGAAACAAACTTCTTTTTCATTCTCCTTTCTCCTTTCTCATACTCAATCATTACTGACACATCTAATTCTCTGGGAGATGTCTTGCTGCAATGAGGGGATCAGCTTTTGCTTACTTTGCTGGGAATCACGTTAGACAAAAACACTGCCACGATTGCCAGGGCAACACCACCCACAACGCCTGCAACCATCAGAAGCGTCATGAGAAACCCACCAAGTGATTTAGGAATCTGATCAGCTCAACGTCTAGGGAAGGAATAGAACGGAACCAGCGTTAGATAGAAGCACCGAAGAGCACCGTTAAATATTCAAACCAGAATGGAACGTTCACTCTTTATCCCAGCTTCAAAAAAGTCGTCTTACAACAGATAGGGACACCATAAATTCGTTTTGTAGCATCATAGACTGATCCTTTAACGTCTCTATCCCTGGATACTCCCCCACAATTCTTGCATGTCCAATCCCCTGTTGTATTTTAGCAACCTCCTTCAGGCTGGTTTTCCTCCATTATGAATTCTTTCTCTAACACTTCTCCTCGTTCCGTTGAGGTGAACGGCAATGGCTTCTTCAATTTCCTTTTTATTTTTGCCCTTAATGGCCTGCACTATCTTTCGATGCCCTTCATTTGATCTTCGGGCGATCTCAGGGACGCCAAGTCCTTTTAGTCTGAGACGGAGCATATGATCTCTCAAGCTCTGGCTCATCTCTTCGAGGCGGCGGCTCCGGCTGGCTTTGCAGATGATTTCGTGAAATTCAGCATCCAATCCGATAACCGATTCCGGATCTTCAGCTTCGATGCTTTTTTCCGTGAGCCTGACGATTTCGTCCAGACGTTTCAGCTCCTCTGGCGTGATTCTCTGAGCAGCCCATTTGGCCGCCAGGGTTTCCAAGGCCAGTCGTATTTGCAAAATCTCGTCCAGCTCGTTTTCTGTAATTTCCCTGACAACATAGCCCACACGCGGTATCGATTCTATGAGGTTCTCCATCTCGAGTTTGTGCAGGGCTTCGCGAACCGGGGTTCGGCTGGTTCCGGTCTCTTCGGCCAACTTCGCTTCGATTAGTCGTTCGTCCGGATCGATCTCCCCGGCTAAGATTTTGAGCCTCAGATTTTTGTAGAGCTCCTCCCGAATTGTCGGTGCCTTTTGCACACGAATCTTTTCCAAGATAGGCATACAGTGCTCCTTTCTAATCTGGGATACTAGAATACTGAGGTTCTGGGGTACCAGTATACCTTATTCTGCAAATTGTCAAGCAAAAAGCTTGTGCCTTTGCTTTTTTGTTTTATTCACATAAATTCAATAGGTTATGTCATGCCAAAGGGGGGACATCCTACGAAAAAAGGAAGGTGGCTTTCCCGTCGCCATGCCGGGTTTGCTCAAAGCGAGGGTTGCACGAATCGGAATTTGTACGCCTTAGCTAAGTTCGCAGCTTTTCCTGAGCACGCATTTGCAGTCCATTTGATTGTTTTGAAAATTGCTATTCTAGTATTCACAATGGATCTCTCCTCTAACGCAACTGCTTTCCAAATATGGCCCTCACAATTTTCTCCACTAATTCTCGGCTCGGTTTCCACTTGTAGTGATCATGGAGGCGTTTTTTGGAAAATCTGTGCTTGGCATGAATGAATCAAAGGTGAGGGCAAAAAAGCCACTTTTGGGTAGGCGAACGGGCTATTGCCAAACCTGCTTATACAGTCGCATCCAGTTGCCTCCCATGATCTTCTTCACCTCCTCCGGATTGTAGCCGCGTGTCAGCAAACCCTCGGTCACTTTGGGACAATCTGAGATGGATTCAAAGCCCTGAACTTCTTTGCTGCCGAACAACTTCTCCTTGTCGGCTTGCGAGATTCCACGAAGAGCTGGGGCAATCACTTCCTCGGGCATCTCTTCCATAAAGTCCGGTCCGATCCCCACATGGTCTACACCTATCAGGTTCACCAGATAATCAATGGCAGCCAGGTAGTCGTTGAGACTTGCCTGAGCTTGACCGGTGAGCATGGCAGGAAGGGCGACAACACCCACAACGCCCTCTCTGGCCGCCAAGGTTCTAAGGGCCTCATCGGTTTTGTTGCGAGGGTGCGACGCAAGGGCAACAGCATTGGCATGGGTGAAGGCCACGGGTGATTGGGACGCTTCAATAGCCTCCAAGGTTGTGCGGGGACCACAGTGAGAAAGATCGATCAGAATGCCCCGTCGATTCATCTCAACGATGAGATCTCGACCAAAAGGGGTGAGGCCTTCATCTTCCGGGGCCATGCAGCCGTATCCCGCCCGGTTCCGGTGGTTGTAGGTGAGCTGAATGATCCTTACGCCCAGGGCGTAATAGATGGCCAAGAGGTTGGGGTTATCATCGATAGGGTTGGTATCCTGGAATCCCAAGATGAAGCCTACCCGGTCTTTTGCTTTGGCGCGTTCGATATCCTCCACGCTATGCACGGGCATAATCAGGTCGGCATGTCGTTCAAAGAGAGAAAAGCAGCCGGCGATGAGATGGATCGTTTCGGGCAGTATATGCCATGCAGCAACGGTGGCATGGACCGCTGTTATGCCTCCTTTCTTGAGGCGTTTAAGAACCTCCTCCTCAAAAAAATAACTGGCATTAAGCCCATCTATAATCATACTCTCCCGATGCAATATCGCCGCCTTGACTTGGTTCATTGCGGATTTCCTTCACGGATAGCTTGCGAGCGAAACACGTGCTAAAGAATAAAAGAAACTCCCCGGTAAGCAGGGCGCTAATACCTATCTGAAATGGCAGGCGACCCAGTGCCCCCCTCCAAGATCCCGAACGACAGGTCGCTCCTGGGTGCACCTATCTTTCCTTTCTGGACACCGTGTGTGAAAACCGCAACCAGAGGGCGGGTGCAAGGGGCTCGGCACATCCCCTTCCAGGATGATTCTTTGTTTGCAAAAATCGGGATCCGGGACAGGAACGGCAGAAAGAAGCGCTTGGGTGTAAGGGTGTTGCGGGTTTTCATAGAGTTCGAGATCCGTAGCTACCTCCACGATACAGCCCAAATACATGACAGCCACCCGGTCGCTGATGTGCTCCACGACGCTCAAGTCGTGGGCAATAAAGAGGTAGGAAAGGTTCATCTCTTCTTGGAGCTGGGCGAGCAGATTCATCACCTGTGCCTGGATGGAGACATCTAGGGCGGAGACCGGCTCATCGCAAACAATAGCCAGAGGGTTCAAAGCCAGGGCACGGGCAATCCCGATCCGCTGACGCTGGCCGCCTGAAAACTCGTGGGGGTACCGACTCATCTGCTCCGGGTGCAGGCCGACCCTTACCATCAAATGAGCCACCCTGTCCCTTACTTCCCCCTTTGAAACCTTGAGGTGGTTCTTGATCGGCTCTGCGATGATCTGACCTATGCTCATCCGAGGGTCGAGTGAAGAGAACGGGTCTTGGAAGATGATCTGGAAAGAGGCCCTTATACGCCTCAGCCCCTCATGGTCCAATTCAAGCAGATCCTGACCGTTGAAGACCACTTCCCCGGAAGTAGGCTCAATAAGGCGCAGAATAGAGCGGCCCACTGTGGTCTTGCCGCATCCACTTTCGCCCACAAGCCCCAGGGTCTCACCTCTCTCAAGGGTAAAGCTGACCCCGTCAACCGCCTGCACATCGCCGACAGTACGAGAGAATATCCCCTTTTTGATGGGGAAGTACTTCTTCAGATTTTTGACCTCCAGAAGGGGCATATGATTCAGTGTGTCTTTATCCTCTTGTTTTCCCGGTATAACTTGCTCGGCTCTCCTCCAACCAGCAGCACACCCGCTGATGTTCCCGCAGCACAACCATTGGCGGTTCTTTCTCACAGCAGATACTCATTGTCTTTGGACAGCGGGGGTGAAATGTGCAACCCAAGGGCGTATCCAAGAGACTGGGTACCACACCCGGAATCTCCTGCAGGCGCCGGCCCGTCACACCCTTCCGACCGATCACTGGGACGGATCCAAGGAGTCCCTGGGTGTAAGGATGACGCGGTTCCCTGAAAAGTTCCCTGACCGCTGCCTCCTCGACCACCTTGCCGGCATACATGACAATGACCCGGCTGGCCATCTCAGCGATGACTCCTAGATCATGGGTAATAAGGAGAATCGAGGTCTCGAACTCCTCTTTGAGACGCATCATGAGGCTTATGATCTGGGCCTGGATCGTGACATCCAGCGCTGTCGTCGGTTCATCTGCGAGAAGGAGTTGCGGGTTACAAGAGAGCGCCATGGCGATCATAGCCCTTTGCCGCATGCCGCCTGACAGCTTATGGGGGTGTTCTCTGGCCCTTGCTCTGGGCCCCGGTATCTGAACCATTTGAAGCATCTGCTCAGCCCACCGCCAGGCTTCGTGCCGAGGCATGCCTTGATGCAGTCTCACCGCCTCTGATATCTGTTCGCCAATGGTCAGAACCGGGTTCAAAGACGTCATGGGCTCCTGAAAGATCATAGAAATCGCGTTTCCTCTCATCTTCCTGATCCCCTCACGGTCAAGATCCAAGAGGTTGTTGCCTTCAAACAGAATACGCCCCTGAATCTCGGCTGGCGGACAACGCAGTAGCTGGAGAATGGACAGGGCGGTCACGCTCTTACCGCAACCGCTCTCTCCGACCAACCCCACCGTCTCACCCCGGAATACCTCCAAATCCACGCCATCCACGGCGTTGACAACGCCGTCAAAGGTGTGAAAACGGGTATGCAGGCCCCGGATAGCCAGGAGGGTTTTTTTCTGCCCGGTCATAGTTTGAACCTCGGATCAAGAGCATCGCGCATACCGTCCCCCAAGAGGTTAAAACTGAGGACGGACAGAAAGATGGCGATGCCGGGGAACGTTGCCACGTGGGGCGCATTGAAAAGGTAGACCCGACCGCTGCCCAGCATCGCTCCCCATTCAGGTGTGGGCGGCTGAACGCCTACGCCCAAAAAGCCGAGGCCCGCTGCAAACAGGATGGCCGTACCCATGGCTAGGCTTGTTTGGACCGTGATGGGAACCATGACGTTGGGTAGGATATGCCGGACGAGGATGCCCAAATCGCGGGTACCTACCGCCCTGGCCGCCTCCACGTAGACCTCTTCTCTCACGGAAAGGACGCAACCCCTCACCAGTCGAATATAAATGGGGACCATACTGATTCCAATGGAGATAACCGTATTCTTAAGTCCCACACCCAGCACAGCCACCAGCGCCAGGGCGAGCAGGAAACCGGGAAATGCAAGCATCGCATCGGTGACCCTTTGGATAGCGAAATCGACCTTTCCCCGGTAGTACCCTGAGATGAGCCCGAGGGGCACGCCTACGAAAAGCCCGACGGAGACGACTCCGACGGCGATGAGCAGAGAAACACGCGAGCCGTAAATGATGCGGCCCAGGATCGAGCGACCCAACTCGTCCGTGCCAAGCAGGTTCTCAAGGGAGGGCCGCTCCAGCGATTCGATGAGGTTCGGGGCAGAAGGGTTCCAGGGAAAAAGCACCGGAGCCAGCAGGGCAGTACAGAGGTAGATCGCGAGCAGGATGCCGCCAAGTAGAGCAGCCTTGTTGCGCCTCAGCTTAGCCCAATTGCGTCTAAGTCGGCTGTCTTTTGATCGACTCTGGAACTGGCAGGCTGCTGACCCATTCGTCTCAGTCATATCGAATCCTCGGGTCCACGTAGGCGTAGATTACGTCGACGATCAGGTTGACCAAGATATACAGGAGGCCGAAGACGAGAATCGCTCCCTGGATCATAGGATAATCCCGTGCCAGGATGGAATCCACGATGAGCCGGCCAAGACCAGGCCAGGCGAAGACTGTTTCGGTCAAAACCGCACCGCCTAGAAGAAGCCCGAACTGAAGACCCACAACCGTTATGATCGGGATGAGGGCGTTTCTCAGGGCATGTTTGACGACAACGACTTGCTCTTTGAGGCCTTTGGAGCGAGCAGTGGTGGTGTAATCCTGCGACAGAACCTCCATCATGGTCGACCGGGTCATACGGGCGATAAATGCGACCACAAAGGCGGCCAGGGTTATGGAGGGCAATACCACATGTTGCCAACTGCCGGTGCCCCCTGCCGGAAGCCATCTTAGAACGATGGAAAAAATAACAACCAACATCAGGCCGAGCCAGAACACGGGCATGGAGATGCCGAAAAGGGCTGAGGATGTAACCAAATAGTCGACCCAGGTGTAGGGTCGAACAGCCGAAATAATGCCTGCGGGGATGCCGAAAAGACAGGCGAGTGTGATAGCCACCACAGCCAAGAGGACTGTATTCGGAAGCCTTGCCCAGATTTCCTCTGTGACCGGGTTCTGGGTTCGCGCCGAGCGCCCCAGATCAAACCGGGCCAGACGACCAAGAAATGAAGCATATTGGATGTAGATCGGCCGGTCCAGGCCGAGCTGCGTGCGAATGGTCTCGATTTCCTCCGGCGTGGCCATCTGCCCGGCAAGGACCTGAGCCGGATCACCGGGCAGCATCCGGAGCATAAAGAAAAGAAGCAGGGATATTCCTATGAGGACCGGAATGGTAGAAATCAGACGTTTGATCACATAATTCAACATACGCTTTTAAAACAGCTCAATGATTTAGTAACGTTCAAAAGTGTTGGCATGGATTATCATCCATGCCCGAAACCCATTTCCCGGCCATGAGCATTCTTCTCCCTTCGAGTCCTAAATCCTCAGGGCCTGCGGCAAGGGAATATGTAGGGTACTCACTGGTGTCCCGACAGAGGCGGGATGCAGAGTCCGGTGGGATTTTTTTCTGAGATATCCCCTTTCGAAAAAGGTCATGGCCTCGTTGAGCGCGTGAGGGGCTAAAGGACAAAGAGAGCTGCTATGCCAACGCTTTTGAACGGTACCAGCGACTTGGCTGTACATTTCGGGCCTAATGGTGGGCTTCTATCCAACACGCTGTCTACTCTATTCGTGGACTGCCTCAAGCGAGTGCCGCCCGGATACCCCCCCGGGGACCCAGTGACCAAAAAGCCTCATGATAGTTGCACTGAGGCGGGTTTCCCTGTCATGACCGGGAAAGGAATTCCAGGCACCAAGGAAAGCCCTTGTCATCACTTTTGAAGAAGGCATGCTTTGGCTGTTGAGCTGATCCCGTTTCCTCATCCATGCCCCCCGGGACTAGGCATTCACGCACCTGGTCCCGAGGGATCACTCCTTATCATTCCATAGTGATGTAAGTCGGGTAGAACTTTTCTGTGGGGGTAACCACCATCCCCTTGATTTTGCTTGAATAGGCAATGACAAACTTCTCCACGTGGAGCCACATCCAGGGACAGTCATCCCACACGATATCCGAAGCCTCCCTGAGCAAGGCAAGCCGTTTCTCCCGGTCCTGCTCCTCTCGGGATGCCTTCATAATCCTGTCGTATTCCGAGTTACAATAGAAGGCCGAACCCAGCCCCTTGGGTGGATTGACCTCACAGGTGAATTGACC
Organism: Desulfobacteraceae bacterium; assembly: GCA_050050615.1. Lineage (GTDB taxonomy): Bacteria > Desulfobacterota > DSM-4660 > Desulfatiglandales > HGW-15 > JASFTV01. The sequence continues at coordinate 1,721 of JASFTV010000118.1, read as the reverse complement.
GTAGAGACCCATGTCCGCGTCCAGGATGAGGGGGCCCCAGCCCAAGAGAAAGACTTCCAATTCGGTCTGATCGATCGGCTTCAACAGGCCGGCGACGTAAGTGGGCCAATCATAAACCCTCAGCTCAGCCTTGACCCCAATGGCCTGGAGATAGGCCTGGACCGCTTCAGAGACCTGTTTGTCGAAAAGGTAACGGCCATGAGGCGTCCGCATGCTGACTGTTTTGGAGAAGTCGAAGTTGGCCTCGTTCAGGAGCTGCTTGGCCTTTTCCGGGTTGTAGTCATACTGGTGGGGCATCTCGAAGTGGCCGAAGACCTTGGGTGAGACCGGACCGTTCATGGGCTCAGCCGTGCCAAACAGAATCTTCTTAACAATGGCCTTTTTATCCACCGCATAATTAAAGGCCTGACGGACCTTTTTATTGGCGGTGACCCCCTTCTGACAGTTCAGCCCCATAAAGATAGTCCGGGTATCCAAAGGCATCTCCACAGTAATGTTCGGGTCAGCCTTGAGTGCAGCCACATTGGAGGGCAGCGGCTTGTAGCAGACATGGATCTGGCCCGCCCTGAGCATGGCCTCCCGTGTGGCCGCCTCAGGCACGACCTTCCAGGTTATCTTCTTCACGGTGGGCTTCTTCCCCCAGTAGTTTTCATTTCGGACCATGACGATCCGATCACCTTTGACCCATTCCTTCATTATGTATGGGCCGGCCCCCACGGGGTGCTGGCGTACGTTCTCTCCGTATTTCTCAATGGCCGCCGGACTGATGGGTGAGACGAGGGAGAGAGAAATGGTCGGGGCCAGCGGTGCGAAGGCGTACTTGAGTTTGAGCTGGACGGTTTGGTCGTCGATTTTGACGCATTCCTTGACCATGGATACCGAGAAGCGCAAAGGGACCCTCATCTTGGGGTCAAGGATGCGATCCCAAGTGAGTTTGACAGCATCAGCGTTAAAGTCGGTCCCGTCGGAGAACTTGACCCCCTCACGCAGATGGAGCGTATAGGTCAGTCCGTCCCCGGAAACCTCGTACTTGGTCGCCAGCCGAGGGTGGAGCTTGCCCTCCGGATCCTGGAAGATAAAGCTCCCGTACATCAGGTCACACATGTTTTGCATAAGGGTCGTGGTCTGTTCCTGAGGGTTCAAGGTGTCGGCATCTATGCCAATGCCGATGATAAGCTCATCGATCTCGGCACGGGCTTCGATCGGGGAAAAGCACAAAGCCAGCCCACCGATCAGAACGGATACAAAAACAAGCGTTTTCATATGGATTCTGATACGTTTCATGGTAATCCTCCTCTCCTGCTAAGGTTCTTGTCTCTCCTCCTTGACCAACTTTCCCCCTTGCATAATCAGAGGGATGTCCTCTGACTTGAGAAGGCGGGTGATATCTTCAAGAGGATTCCCCTCAACCACGATGAGGTCAGCCAGCTTGCCTTCCTCAATCGTGCCCAGATCTCTTTCCACCCCGAGGACCCGAGCTGCCTCCCGGGTTCCCGCCTGAATCGCCTCGCTGGGTGAAAAGCCTTGTTCCACAAGAAGCTTTAACTCCCCGGTGTTCTTTCCGTGCATATTAAAAGGGGTCCCGGCATCCGTCCCCATAGCGATCTGAACACCCGCCTTCCTTGCCATCCGGATACTCTCAAGGTGATGGGGTTTGACACGTTGGGTTTTCTCCACCGCGAAGGCAGGGATCCCGGATGTGAGGCCCTTCCTTTCTATGT
>JASFTV010000117.1:0-9589 GCA_050050615.1 Desulfobacteraceae bacterium | reverse complement strand
GAATCGAAGAAAAGGTCCCATAACCGTTCGAACTTTGACATTGCGATAGTATATTTGTATGGATGCATACTCATTTTCGGAAGAGCCGAAGTCTTCTACCACCCTTAGAGGCTAATCCCACAACATTACCTTTTTAAGTGATTGTGAATCCCCCCGCCCACAGGGCGGGGGACGAAGATTTTAAATGACAGAGGAAAACTAGGTTAAGGAAGATGTTTTGGGGATGGGGTTTGAATCGGACAAAAAATAGCGTATGAGGGTGAAGTCTTATGGACCCTGCTTTTGTATCCCCGGGACGAAAGACCGCAACAGTCCTAAGGCCGCCCTTCGTTCCATAGCCGCATCCCGGCTTAAGCTTTCCGCTATTTCCACAGGTCTTCTTCGGTCGTTACCGCTTCTTCGGTCGTCCCCACTCCGCCTTTCCGGAATGTGTGCCGTGTAAGAAAATGTTCTTCGAACAAAGCCCGACCGTCTTCCACCGTTATCTTTCAGGCCCAGAACTTCGCTTGAGAAGGCCTCATCCATAAAGCTCACCGTTCGTCAAAAGGGGTCAAACCTTAACTATTGACTAAATGTCCTTTGCTCAAAACGGAGTATTTTTCCCCAATCCTCCATTTGTTCCTTCGGCACACCCGCTTTAGTCAATAGTTAAGGTTTGACCCCTATCCACATTGCAGATATTTCCAGATCTGTCAAAAGCGAATAGCAAGAAAAAACTGTTTCTGAGGGCGCCCTTTTGACATTCCCCAAGTTGCCGAAATGACATGTAAATATCACTGGTCTCTAACTGGCCATTATCAAACGGAATATCCCATGTAGGTTTAGCAATGAACTGGAGGGCTTACGCAAAAAAAGCTTTCTGTGGAAAAATAATTCCACAATTGCGATCTTCTGTTTTCTCCAAATTCCGCCTTCGTTTGGATTTTTTCATTTTACCGTGTCCGCTCCCTTGGCCAAGTTTGAGGTTTTCATGGACGGGAGTAAGAGGCCAATTCCCTGAAAGTGGACTGGACAGCCCGGTGGCATAATCGTCCTATCATTTCCCCTAAAGGCCTGGACCACACTGTCCGAAAAAAAAACAGAGCCAAATTGGCTCTGCCTTGGATTATTATGATGGAAAGGTTTGACTCCAAACCAGACCATTTCACTTATGCTTGGCAAAAATCGTCTTCAACTTTGGATGCTCTTTCAATGCTCTGGCACGGCCCCTAAATCCTTTTTGCTCATAAAACGCGATCGCTCTAAGAATGGCATCAGCCACCTTTTGATTTTTGACCGAAGCGTAGGGGTCGTTATCAAGATATCTTGTTCCCCTTTCAAAATGCGCCATTGCGGATGACGCATCACCCATAAGAAGGAATGTCTCACCGATCAAGAACTCAACAGGAAAGGAACCATGCCTTGACCGGTATCTTTCGAAGTACAATAGGGCTTCCCTGTACCTGCCGGCCTTTTTCAAGGCGTCTGCATAATTCGCCTGCCGGAACGTCATGCCGGGCGAAAGAGTGTATACACATTCAAAAAACCGCACCGCATCATCCAGTCGATCGGTGTCCAGAAGACACTGCCCCATGTCCGCCAGACCATAGCAATACCCTGAATGGATCAGGCATGCCTTTTTTGCAAAATTGAATGCTTGCTTGACATTGCCCATTCCCAAATATGCAAACCCTGCATAGAGGACAAGGGACGGGTCCTCTTCATAGTTCTCCAAATGAGAAATACTATGGTTGAGTAGAGCGCTGGCATTATTTTCCTCGTAATAATTGTCTCCATGCTGTCTCGCCATCCACAGCTTAGGAGGATTGTCATAAACCATACCCGGGTTCTTGAGGACCTCTAAGCACGCCTCACCTATCCAACGGTTAACGACGCTCACATATCCGCCCTTCACAGAATAGGCGATGAGGGCATGCTGAATCGCGTATTTTTTTTGGTAGAGGGCCTTAAAAAGATTTCTTATAGCTGTCGTCTTGTCGAACCCATACGCTTGAACCATGGGCGGAAAGAAATCCATATCGATACTCAGGATGATGGGTTTGGCGATGGCGGGGATGTACTCCAAGCCAAATACGGTCATAGGAATACCCAGTGTTCTCCCGCGAAAACACGCCCCCTCCCTCCTGAATGTCCGAATGTCCTCTTCGGAAAAGTTGTAGAGCCGAAGAAATTCTCTAAGGCGATCCTCAATCTCTTTTTGTGAAAAATAGCTGAAGGGAATCATCCAGTAGATCTCTTTGATAATCCCTAATCTTGCAGCCGCATAAATGAAATTTCCCACGTGGTAGAGGCTTTTGTCTCCCATTGAGTCGACATTCCTGAGAGCGGTCCAGTCCTGTCTGTTGTAGAGCGCCTTCAATGTCTCGATCTTTTCATCCGAAATCCATCGGCGATCGTCGTGGGCATCAATGTTGAACAAGACGGCATCCTTAATGCCCTTCTTCGCCCAATGAACGAGCGCCTCGCTGTGGTCTTCAAGGATGGCCACACCCTCGATGACATCGCTGCCGAGAATAGGATAACGCGCTCCCGGATTCGCCGGAGCAGCGTAGCAAACAAGAATGAAAACCACGAAACTGATGAAGAACCATCTCTTCATGAGATTCCCTTTCGAGTTTGAAGGGACTGTTCATCAAAAAGGCAGGGACCCTCGACAGATCCCTGCCCTCGACATCTGAAGCGAGCCCAAAATTCCTCACTTCTGCATGGGCGCTTGCATCTCAGGGCGTGTCTGCTGCATGGGCGCCGCAGGCCTCTGGATACCCTGCGTGGGTGACGCCGGTCTTTGCATGTCTAGCACGGGCGCGGCCGGCCGCATCGTACCCATCGGCATTTCCGGTCTCTGTGTGGGTACGTCGATAATACCTGTTCCCCCCCCGGGCTTCATGATGCCTGCGGGCATTTCCGGTCGTCCAGTCTGCATCGGAGCCTCAGGCCTCATGGGAGAAATGGCACCATGGCCATGCTGCCCGTCATCCGATACCGCCTGCATGGGTGATTTGGGACGCTCACCAGGATCCCAGGCGGGTCTCGGCCGACCAGAATAATCTTCTCCCTGCCCTGCCGGAGATTCCGGCCGAAAAGACTGACCGGGAGCTCCTGCTTTCATCTGTTGTAGGCGGGACTTGAAATAGCTCCCCGCGGGCTTCTGCTGAGCCGCACCACTCATACCGGAACCACCTCCCTTCCGCAGTGCGTCGGGACGGGGACGCGACTGAGGCGCAGGTTCCGGTTCTTCTTCGGGTTCCTCCTCCTGACACCAGGCAACTCCACCGTAGAATGCCCCGGTCACCAAAAACAGACTCAGGAAACCCACAAGCAAGGTTCGCCATAGCCAAGATTTCTTCTTCATTCCCCCCCTCCTTTCCTTTTAGGTAAAGGGTTTGAGCCTCTCACTTTTATTGTCACCAGTTTAGTTTTGGCTCATCAAACTCAAAACCCCACTCTCACTATGAGAAATGGGGTTTTGGCATTAAGTTCTGGGTAACCCTGGTAAGGGCCCCTGAAGAGCTTTCCTTCGGAACACTACACGGACTTATCACCTTCAAGAACTTCTCCTAATTGAACTCCGAGAATGTAGGAGCCCTTATGCTGAGGATCCTTGATCCTGGTTTTATGCATCACCGTCCCATCCACCCTGACCGTGGTCCACTTGGCATAGAGTGTCATCTCCTGTATTTTCTCGCCCACCTCTATTTTCTTGAGCAGATCAAAGTCCTTTTTAGTTACCAATATACCGACGCCGATTGCTGAATAGTCAATTATCTCGAGCTCGTAGGTTTTCTCTTCCTCTGAACCTTTATCTACAGTAAATCGAACGCTGACAAACCTTGGTGTTTCCTCTGTGCCTCTATCGCGTCCTCGCCTCTCCCTGAGCCTTATCCGTTCCGGGAAGCTAATGATGAGGCGAGAAAATCGGGAGTCACTTGAACCAATATACTCCGTGTCAAACTCGGCCGTTCTATCGCCAAGTGAAAATTCCACGACAGCCTTGGAATTGGACTGAATCAGGGAATTGCCTTTTTCCGGAGTGAGCTTCTCAATGACCAGTTCAGATCGTTCCCCAATTCTTGAGGAATCGCTCCCGTAATTTGCCATGATGATCCTGGAGTAATATACGCCATCTCGCCCCTGAACCCGAAGGGCAATCCTCCTAAAACCGGATATCAAAAAATCGATTGCTTCTCTTATTCTCTGTTTGTTCTTCATGGTGTGGTAGGTCATCTTCTTCTCCGCCATCTGTAATACTCAGGCTCGCATTCTTGGAACCGCTTGAGGAATAGGCGCACCCTCAGACTCTCCTACTAAGTTCAGCAGCACACAAGAAGACAGGGGAATATTTGGGAAAAAGCCCCTCCCTCCAAGACGAGTATTGGAGTTCTGGCCTACATTGCCTATCAATACTCACCCATAGATTTATGGGAAACACCCTTGTCGCGTAAAGGGTAATATTACACAAACTATTCGAAAATGTCAAAGATAAATTGAATTATATTATAATTAAATATATTTATGCTTTATAAAATTACCATAAGTATTCTTTTTTCTAGTAAAATAAGGCTTGATTTGTTGTGATCTTGAATCTTTTCTACACCACAATGCTGCGAGGATAGCCCCTGCCCGCCATAGGTTTGACCTTGATTCGGATAGCCTTCAGCTTAGCTCCCGGGTGAAAACGATGATTAGAAGGTGAGGCGAAGACCGGAATAGAAAAGGGCTTCGCCACTCCTGGAAGCCCTCCTTTGAAAATCCCATCTTGTGGTGCCGGAGGAGAGAATCGAACTCTCACGGGCACAAGGCCCACTGGATTTTGAGTCCAGCGCGTCTACCAGTTTCACCACTCCGGCACAGGTAGATGTGATTATAGGGACATGCTGATCATGATGTCAATATGATATTGACAGGTTTGAGGGGCGTTGTTATCATGACCAGAAATTGGGGCTGTAGCTCAGCTGGGAGAGCGCATGAATGGCATTCATGAGGTCGTGGGTTCGATCCCCATCAGCTCCACCAAAGACTTCAATAACTTAAGCTACCTTCTAAGGTGGCTTTTTTTGTGGATTTTTATATTTGCTGCCAAATAGCTACCCTACTTGGCGTTTGAGTATTGAAGAATATAGCACTCTATGATTTTCAGACATAAAATCCCACCACAACATCTTGAATGCTGATTTAAAAAGATAAAGTCTCATTCGACTCGCACCTGTTTCAAGATTGAAAGATCTGTCAATGCCTTACCCGCACCAACAGCCACCACAGAAACGGGGTCTTCTGCCGTGATAATGGGAAGCTCGGTTTCTGATCTTAACAAGACATCGAGATTCTTGAGCAATGCCCCACCTCCGGTCAACACAATCCCACTGTCAACCAGGTCTGCTGCTAGCTCAGGAGGCGTTTGTTCGAGCGCCGTGCGCACAGTTTCAACAATTGTATTTATCTGCTCTGAAATGGCCTCCCTTACTTCATCAGAGTCTATGTTTAAGATCTTGGGAATGCCGCTTCCAAGATCTCTTCCTTTCACTTCAACAGTATCAACCTGATCACTAGAAAAGGCATTGCCGATACTTGTTTTGATGATCTCTGCAGTCCCGCCACCTATCTGAAGCTGGTGTTTTCTTTTGATGTGTTCCATTATCGCTTCATCCATCCTGTCGCCAGCGACCCTGACAGACTTGCAGTAGACGATACCCCCAAGGGAGATCACAGCAACCTCTGTGGTGCCACCGCCAATGTCAACCACCATACTTGCCCTTGGTTCTGTAACAGGCAGCCCAGCACCGATAGCAGCTGCCATTGGCTCCTCGACAAAAAATACCTCTCTTGCTCCTGCAGACTCGGCAGACTCGCGAACCGCCCTCTTTTCAACTTGGGTAATACCACTGGGAACACCAATAATAATCCTAGGCCTTACGAGTCTCCTTCGGTCATGCACTTTTCTTATGAAATAGCGAAGCATGGCTTCCGTAATTTCAAAATCAGCAATCACTCCATGCTTCATAGGGCGTATCGCCACAATATTTCCAGGGGTACGGCCGACCATCAATTTGGCTTCTTTACCAACAGCCAAAACTTTGCTACCTCCACTACCTCCCCTTCTAACAGCCACAACAGAGGGCTCGTTTAACACAATCCCCCTGCCTTTCACATAAACAAGGGTGTTAGCAGTTCCAAGGTCAATAGCTAAGTCATGAGAGAACCTACCTGAAATTGGGGCAAGAAACATTATTTCTATATTCCTTTCTTAGACGGCTACCTGACCTGGCTTACTTACATGAAATCAATCGGCACTCTCAAACAGATCATGAAAAAGCCAGCAGCCCTCTGGGGAACCGAATAATTCGAACAAGGCAACATGGACAGCATCTCCATGGCACAGTTTACACCATCCACCACACTGGCAAACGAAGCCTTAATGTTATCACCCGCAGAGTCCACTGCTCGGCCTCTGTACAGCTGAATGAGATTTGTCATCCCCGATCGCAAGGGGATCTGCAACTATATCTATGAGGTGCTCATGCCCTTTGATCTATTCAAAAAGGGTCTTAACAAATCTACTGGTATCGGGAATAGGGTCGTGGAATTGTTCTCAGTGGATATCTCTCTCAAGCTCTGGAGATATCTTAACTGCAGGGCCTCAGGGTGTCTATGAATAAGGGCTGCTGCCTCTGCCAAGCGATTGGCAGCCTGGAATTCACCCTCCGCATTGATCACTTTAGCCCGCCTTTCCCTTTCTGCAGCAGCCTGTCTAGCCATAGCCCTCTTCATCTCCTCCGGCAGATCTATATGTTTCACCTCCACGGTTGTCACTTTAATCCCCCACGGGTCAGTATGGTGATCCAAAATGCTTTGCAATTGCGTGTTTATCTTTTCCCTCTCAGCCAAAAGCTCATCTAGCTCCACCTGTCCGCACACGCTCCTCAAGGTTGTCTGGGCAAGCTGTGAAGTGGCAAAAAGATAGTTTTCCACTTCAATCACAGCATTGTTAGGCTCCATCACCCTGAAATATATGACCGCATTTACCTTTACAGATACATTATCCAGTGTAATGACATCCTGAGATGGAACATCCATTGTCACTAGACGCAGGCTCACCTTGGCCATCCTATCCATGACCGGTATGAGAATGATTAGCCCCGGCCCCTTGGTTTTGATAACGCGACCTAATCTGAAAATCACGCCCCGCTCATATTCTCTCAAAATCCTTATAGCCGAGTATAGAAAGAAAATGATTAAAACAAGTGCCAAAATGTAAAACATGTTGTCCCCTTCCTTAAAAATACTGAGAGCTAGAAGCTCTCACAAAATTTCACGCGGGTATAGAAAAAACTCTGTTTCACCGGCCAAAACATATTTCGTGGAATATTTCAGAAGATATTGCAGTTTTGTATCCAAAATCTGCGTAAATCAAGCTACCTCATTAGGAAGCACCCCGTCAAACAAATGCTCAACCTATTGCGTTCACTTGATGCTGGTCGGTAGGAAAATATATTTCAAAGAAAAAAACCCAAGCTCTTATAACGACAAATTGGGCCTTGCTGCTTAGCCCATATCACCCTCTCCGTAAGGACTATCTCTTTTTTTTACTTTTGAGAGCGCTCTAAGAGGATTCCAGGGGAATTGCGATAATTCAGGTCAGTTCTCAGGCTCAAGGGGAGTTTGTGGTGCTAAAAGCGGTTCTTCTGAAGTATTAGGTGGAACAATGGTGTTAACTCGAGCAGATTATGATTAGCCGCCTTCTTCTTATCGGGATGTCATATTACCAAATCTGACCAACAATTAGCTAGAATCAGCGCTTTTGTCAATATTTATTGGGGGCAAAAGAAAAGGCCTTCAGCCTTTCGAGGTCGGAAACACCATCTCCTTTGGCGCTGGAACTACCTGATCACCAAATCCGATCAAAAGCAGTCCCCCTTTGAGCATGAAATCTCCTTTATGAGCCGACCGCGAAAAGCGGAAAAGGAATCATGGAAGACCGTATAAGACCAAAACCCCTTCAAAAGGCCTGCCAGTTTGTCGCGCAATGTTCAACAAGCAGCTCCTTACCGACGCGGCCACATTCTTAGTTGAGAGCTTGTTCATCTTGTCATTGCCTCAATATATGGGCGGACAGTTTTTTGCCAAGATGGGAAAACAGATTACCTGAAATGCGTTGTAATTTTAACGGGTTATAATTAGATTGATACACAAGAGAAATTGAATGGCATTCTTGAGGCCGTGGGTTCGATCCCCATCAGCACCACCATGGAAGAATCAAGGGATTAACCTCGCTGGTTAGTCCCTTTTTTTATAACAGAAGAAACGGCTGCAAGTTTTTCAAACGGGTCTAAATTCTCATGAAAAAAACTTGACAACTATCTTATGGTTTATATAGAAGTATTACCGGTATAACCGGTAATATCAATCTTGTGTACTGATGGAGAGACTTATGGCCTTTTTCCAAAGGGTTACAGATTTCGAAGGTAGAAAGAAAAGTGCCGTGGCTGCGGAGAAGATATTGGGCGCCGTCCAACAAGGAATATTCAAACGTGGTGAGCGGCTGCCATCGGAACGAACCATTGCTGAGGAGCTAGGCGTCAGCCGACCACCGATTAGGGAAGCTTTGAGCGCTCTTCAGATTATGGGTGTCGTCGATATTATTGTTGGCGATGGCACTTATGTCAAAATAAACACCCATAGCCGGCTTCCTGACTCAAAGACCATCAAAATGCTTGAAGAGAATGAGAGCCCGTTTGAGGTGCTTCGTGCACGCCAAGCTATCGAGACAGTGATAATCCAGATAGCGGCTACCGAAGCTAATGAGGATGATTTAATCAATCTCCGTTCAAAGCTCAGTGAGATTAAGCAGGCCATAGACAATCACGACTTCGAGGCTTACTTCGAGGCCAACCGTAACTTCCATTTATTCATTGCTCACGCAACACATAATTCAATTTTCGTAAGAATAATGGAGTTCTTGTTCGAAGCTGAGAACCAACCACTATGGCGAGAGGTCTGTCAGAAACACTTCTCCAATCTCGAACACATAAACTTCTATTTCCCTCAACACCAAAGGATGCTCGAAGCCATTGAAGCCGGTGATCGCGATCGGGCCAGGAACCTTGCCTATGATCATTTCAGCCGTACGGTGGATGAGGTCAATCGCTATCTCTAGTTGCTTTTGGAGACCCTACCATGTTTCTACCGCAAGACATCAAGAATGCCTCGGACATATTCAGGGAAGTTGCAGAAAACATCGATAGGTTAATAACAGTCGACCTGCCATTCAGGTCGGTATCTAGAAGAATTTACCAAAATGCCCGCCAGAAATCTGAAAGACCACTAACCCTTTTGGCAGCGGAACGCCTCCTTAGCGCTGTTCGCCCTGAAAGAGTCGTCCTCATAGCCACAGGTTGGCCGGATAGGCCCCACATCAATTCAGAGATAGCAGAAACCGATGGCCCTCCAGGAGCTGCAAGTTTAGGTATGTCCCTGCACCGGGCTGAGAACACTGTCCCGATTTTCCTGATCGAAACCCAGCTTATTGAGGCAATGAGCGTTGTTGCAACAGCAGCCGGCTTCAAGATCCTCCCTCCGGACGAGGCCCTGGCCG
>JASFTV010000116.1:0-9600 GCA_050050615.1 Desulfobacteraceae bacterium | reverse complement strand
CGGCCCTGGAGGGTCTGGCCGCCTTTCTATACCACGATATGGTCTTCTCCGGTCCCATGGCCGGTGCGGACCGGGTTTTTCCTGCGGTGGCCATGGCGGAGGCCTACCTGGCAACGGCTGTATTTGCGGAGACGGGCCGACTCCCGGACAAAGGGGATCATCCCCTTTACAAGCTTTTTGCTGATTTTTCGGCCCAACTCAGGGAAACACAACGAAAGGAGTAATCTATGGTGTCATTATCATCCAGAGAGCGGGTTCTGAGATTTTTTGCAAAAGAGCCGATCGACACCATGCCCTGTTTCAGCGGGCAGGGGATGGTGACCGTGCCGGCTATCGAGGCCCTCGGGATTCGCTTTCCGTCGATTCATCTGACAGGGGAAAACATGGCCGGCTCAGCGATCCGGTCCATGGAGATGTTCGGCTTTGATTCGGTGGTTGTGCCCTATGATATGTGCACCATTCCCCAAGCCTTCGGCCTGGGGGTGAGCATTTACGAGGATTCGGAGGATATCCTCTACCCGACCATCCCGACAAAGTGGTCGACGCCTGATGAGGTCGAGATCCCCGGAGATTATCTGCAAAGCGCAAGGATGCCGGTGGTCGACCAGGCTATGTCCCTGCTTAAAGAGAAGGTCGGAAAGACCCATGCCATCGGGACATGGGTACTGGGGCCTTTCACCCTGGCCGGCCAGCTGGTGGAGCTGGACGTGCTTATGAAGATGACTCTCAAAGAGAAGGACAAGGTGGAGGCCTTGTTGGACAAACTCACGGAGCTGATCATCGAACTAGGCCGCCACTATCGCGAGATCGGGGCGGATTATGTCAATTTAAGGGAGATGGGGACGGGCGCGGACATCCTCAGTCCCCGTGTATTCAAAACGATCGTCCAGCCGCGACTGAGGCAGATATTTGAAGCGTGGGATTCACCAAAGATACTTCACATCTGTGGGTCGACAGACCTCATTATCGAATTGATGAACGACTGTGGCGCTGAGGCCATCAGCGTAGATCATAAAAACACGCTGTCGGAGACAAGACAAAAAATCGGGGACCAAGTGATCCTTCTTGGCGATTATGATGGTTTTACTTTGCCGGGTAGGTCCTCCCCTGAGGAGATAAAGGCAGCAATCCAGAAATGCATTGATGACGGCGTTGATGCGGTATGGCCCGGATGTGACATCTGGCCCGATATTAGATCTGAGAACCTAAAGCTCATCAATGATACGATTAAAGAGCTTGGGGGTGTCGCCACGCCCTCAGTGGGCAGACTCTAGGCATTCAAAATTTGATGAGGAGGCGTATGATGGGTAAGGAAGCATTGAGAGAGGAACTCTTCAAGACCCTCAGCAATGGGGTGGTCAATTTTGAAGAGGAGAACGTCAGAGAGGCCGCGCAAAGGGTGTTGGATGAAGGCCTGGACGCCTATGATGCGGTCATGAACGGTCTCGCAGCAGGCATGGAGGTCGTGGGAGATCTTTACGACAAGCATGAATATTTTGTGCCGGAACTCCTGATGGCGGCCGACGCGCTCTACGCCGGCCTCAACATTCTGAAGCCCCATCTCAAAGTCGATGACGTGGATCAAAAAGTGAAGGGCCAGGTGGTCATCGGAACGGTGCAAGGGGACGTCCATGACATCGGAAAGAATCTCATCAAGATGATGTTCGAGGTGGCCGGGTTTACAGTCCATGACCTGGGTCGGGATGTGCCCCTTGAAAAGTTTGCAGAGGAACAGATGCGGACAGACTCCGAGATTGTTGCCCTGTCAGCCATGATGACGACGACGATGATGGGGATGAAAAAAGTGGTTCAAATGATCAAAGAGAAGAACCCCAATGTGAAGATCATGCTGGGCGGTGCCCCTCTCACCAGTGACATAGCCAAGCTTTTCGGTGCGGACGGTTATGCAGAATCGGCCGGGAATGCGGTGCAAGAGGCGATCAAAATGATTGCTCAGTTAAGGAAATTGGATGAAAAGTGATGGTGTCTTCATGGATCGGTCTTTCATCTCTTGAGGCAGTTTGCGAGGAATCTCCATGGAAAAGGTCAAGGTGATTTTTCAACCTTCAGGGAGGCGAGGTGAAGTTAGCAAAGAGCTTTCTATCATCGAGGCCTCCCGTGAACTTGGCGTGGACATTGAGACCCTTTGCGGCGAGAAGAGGGTCTGTGGGAAGTGCAAGGTTCGGTTGGAAGAGGGTTTCTTTGAGAAATTCGGCATTCATTCAAGCGTGAACAATGTTTCTCCGTGGCAGGAAGAAGAGACTAAGTTTATCAATGAAAAAGAGAGAAAGGAAGGTTATCGTCTGGCTTGCTCCACCAAAATTCAGGGGGACGTGCTCGTCTTTGTCCCCGAAGAGTCAAGAGCCGGAAAACAGGTGGTCAGCAAGGCGGCAAGGGATATCACCATTGAGTGCGACCCTGCGGTCAAATGCTACGATGTGGACGTGCCCGCCCCGACCTTTGAAGACCCTACGGCCGACCTTGAGAGGGTCTATGAAGCCCTCAAAGAGGTCCACGGCCTCCGAGACCTCACCATAGACTTGTGCACGCTCCGGGAACTGCCCAATGCGCTTCGGCAGGGAAAGTGGAAGATCACGGCAAGCGTATGGATGGACAAGGAGATCATCAGGGTCAGGCCGGGCAAGACGGAAGGCCATTTTGGGATAGCCATCGACATCGGGACGACCACGGTGGCGGGCTATTTTTGCAACCTCGACACCATGGAGGTTCTCGACACCCAGTCGCTCATGAACCCCCAGTGCAAATACGGCGAGGATGTCATGAGCCGCATCACCTACCATATGATGAACCCGGGCGGTCTCAAGCGAATGAGTGATGATATCATTGAAGGGCTCAATACCATCATTCGGCAGGCGGTTCAATCGACCCATCCCCCGAAGAAAAAGATCAAAAAGAAGGAGGGAGAAGAAGAAAAGGACGAATGGATTGAGATGCCTGAAGAGGGGAAAGAATACCCGAGACTCGCTTTAGAGGATATTGAGGACGTGACCATCGTCGGCAACACGGCCATGCATCATATTCTCCTTCAACTTGATCCCGAGCATGTGGGCCTCGCTCCCTTCCCCCCAGTGGTTCACCATGGTCTGGATATCAAGGCCCGCGACCTGGGCATCAATATTAACAAGGGGTCGTATGTCCATGTTCTGCCAAACGAGGCGGGCTTTGTGGGGGCTGATAACGTGGGTGTTCTCATCGCAGAGGAGCCCTACAAGAGTGACGAGATTCAGCTCATCATAGACATCGGAACAAATGGGGAACTCGTATTGGGCAACAGGGAAAAACTCATCTCCTCATCCTGTGCCACAGGTCCAGCCTTCGAGGGAGCGCAGCTCACCTTCGGCATGCGGGCCGCACCGGGCGCCATTGAGCGTATCAAGATCGATCCGCAGACCCATGAAGTGGACTATAAGGTGATCGGCCGGGATGCCTGGAAGCGTTACTCCAAACCCGAAGAGATGAAGACAAAAGGCATCTGTGGGTCGGGCATTCTGGATGTCTTGGCGGAGCTCTATCGTTCAGGTGTTGTCCTGAAAAGCGGTAGGTTCAACCCAAATCAGAGCTCAAAAAGATATCGGAAGAACCCAGATAATAACCAGCCTGAATTTGTTATTGCATGGAAAGAGGAGACCTCGATCGGTAAGGATATCAGTATTACACAAAAAGATGTGCGCCAGATCCAACTGGCCAAAGGAGCCCTTTATTGTGGGTGTAAGCTCATGATGAGGCGTATGAACATAGACAAAATGGACAAGGTGAAGATCGCGGGGGCCTTTGGGACCCATGTTGACCGGGAAAAGGCGCTGATCATGGGGCTTTTTCCGGATTGCGAGATTGAAAAAATTGTCTCCGTCGGAAATGCTGCCGGAGACGGCGCCAGGGCCGCACTCCTCAATCGGGCAAAAAGGGAGGAGGCCAACTGGGTTTCAAGAAATGTCGAATATATCGAGCTCACTATAGAAAAGGACTTCCAGGAGCAGTTCATGGAGGCCATGTACATTCCCCATATGAAGGATCCATTCGTACACCTCAGAGGCATCGTGCCTGACGAGATCCTCAACCAATAGTCCTTGCTGCATTTCATCGATCAGCTCGGGCCATTCCACGTCAATTCCGAACCGTTGTAAGCTTGGGCGACCTTCCATCCGCCCTTCCCAATCACCGGTGCCGATCATTTCCCACCCCAGCAAACTTCAAGCTTATAAGAACTCACCTGATAAGGCGCTGCGCATAAGGAAAGCATTTCTGTCAAATCGGAAAGATGCAGCCAGTATCCTGTCCCAGAAATACCCTTAATATGTCCCTATGAGAAGGGGGCATTCATGCCACTGAGGGCCGTCGGGGGATGTTCTCCTGCAAGCCGCAACCAAAATTCGTACTGGGCCCTTTTAACGGCCGTTCGACCTGCCCACCGCCCTGGGTAAACTTGAAGGGCACCAAATTTTGCCAGTCACCACGGAGGAATCCCTTGCAAATTTGAGTTGCGGATCTGAGAGACCAACCCCGACAGCCCCCCGGTCGTCATTGTCATTTGGATAAGTTATTTGTGTTACAGTACAGTAGAAACATGTTTTGCTCCTGGTTCGCCTTACTGCTGAATCTCCGGGTATTTTCCAATTCGAAGTTGAGGCCTCTCTTGGCAACGCACCTCAGAGGGAACAAGAACATCTTGACACCGAATCCCTCCTTTTTGTAGAAAATATATTAGTAAGAACAATATACGGTTTTCCTTGATTCCGATTTTGAAGAAGGGATGGCGCCGTGCACCAAGTCAAAGGGTTCCGTTATTTTAGAGGATAAGGCTCGATGATTGAAGCTTATCAGTTCGTCATTCGACATCCCGAAATGTTGGGGAAATGGGTCGTTGATCACCTGTGGATCAGTCTCGTTGCTATCGTCATAGGGGTTATCCTTGGGGTAACGGTGGGGATCTATATCACAGGAAGAGGCAGGGAGCAGCTGGCGGATGCGGTACTTTATTTTGCAGAAATCATGATGACAGTTCCCAGTCTTGCGCTTTTCGGGCTACTCATGCTCTTTCTGAGCAGTCTTGGGCTGAGCGCTATTGGTTTTCTTCCTGCTGTCATTACTCTGATTGTTTACGGCCAGTTACCGATACTTCGAAATACCTATATCGCTATCCGAGATGTTGATCCCGTGATGATTGAAGCTGGCAGGGGAATGGGGATGAGTGCAAGGCAGCTGCTTTTTAGGATTAAGTTACCCCTTGCGGTGCCTGTTATCATGGCTGGATTGAGGAATGCCATGGTGCTTATCATTGGTATCGCAGCAATAGCCGCTCTAATAGGTGCTGGGGGGCTGGGCGTACCCATATTTAGGGGCTTACGAAACGCTCGCATGGATCTAATCATCATTGGAGGCGTATCTGTCTCTGTCCTGGCCCTGGTCGTTGATGGTCTGATGAGCTTTTTGGAGAGATGGATTACGCCAAAGGGTTTGAAAGGATAATCAAGAATGATCCAACTGGAAAATGTCACCAAGACCTACCTGGATGGAACGCAAGCAGTCAAGAAAGTCAGCTTTGAGGTTGAAAAAGGTGAGTTATGCGTACTCTTAGGCCCTTCCGGGTGTGGAAAGACCACCACCATGAAAATGATTAACCGATTGATCCCTGCTACCGGTGGAGAGATATACATAGATGGGGTAAGAAATACTGAACTGGATGAAGATGAGCTCAGAAGAAATATCGGCTATGCCATTCAGGATATTGGACTTTTCCCGCACATGAGTGTGGGCGAAAATATCGGCACCGTTCCCGCCCTGAAAGGCTGGCCAAAAGCGAAGCGGCGACAGAGGGCCAAGGAGCTTCTGGAGCTCTTGAGACTCGAAGCCGAATTTGTTGACAGATATCCCCGCGAGCTTTCCGGCGGACAGCGCCAGCGCGTGGGAGTCGCACGAGCCCTGGGAGCCGACCCACCGATCTTACTCATGGACGAGCCTTTTGGCGCAATAGATCCCATAACCCGTGTGGATTTGCAGAACGAGTTCCTGAAGATCCAACAAGAGATTCAAAAAACGATTATATTTGTAACCCATGACATCTATGAGGCTATCAAGATGGGCGATAAAATCGCCTTGATGAAGGAAGGGCAGCTCGTTCAATACGCGCCGCCAGCTGATCTCCTTTATAGGCCAAAAGACGAATTTGTTGCCGGTTTCGTAGGCGCTGACAGGGCTCTGAAAGGTTTGCAGTTGATTCGCACCAAGGAGGTCATGCGTGCATCCCCGCCAACAGCAAGCCCGGAGGACAAGGTAGGGGCGATACAAGCGCTGATGGAGCGGGAAGAAACGGATTGGCTGCCTGTAATTGACAGTGACGGGACGTTTTTGGGCTGGATTTTCATCTCGGATTTAGAAAAGGCAACCGTTGCAAAGGATGTGATGAAGGCCTCGACAATCACCTGCACGAGGAACGCGGTTCTCAACGAGGCGCTTTCTCTTATGCTGACCAGCGGGCTCAACGTACTGGCTGTGGTCGATCGCAATAACAAGTTAGAGGGATTGTTGAACTTTGAGGTTATCCAAGAAGCGCTGAAAGAAGCAGCTGAAAAGAAAGAATCTCCATGAGACAACAGATTATTCTGGTGACCCTATTAGCCGTTCTTATCATTGCGACCATTTGGATTACAAATCTCGAAAAAATTGGCATTTACACCGTTTTTGCTTACAGCGAACTGCTATATTGTGCATCCGCTCATTTCAAAATGGTCTTCATGGCGGTAATCATTGCCACGCTTATCGGGGTCCCTTTAGGCATTCTGGTCACCCGTCCCGGGCTTGAAAAATTCGCGCTTCCAGTCATTGGCGGAGCAAACGTGGGGCAAACCATACCCAGCCTGGCGGTCATTGCCATTATGGCCCCCCTTCTGGGTTTTGGTCTTCAGTCCGCCGTTGTAGCATTGGTCATCTACGGGCTGCTTCCCATCTTACGCAACTCCTATACGAGTATTAAGAAGATTGATCCTGCAATCATCGAAGCTGCCCGGGGCATGGGAATGAACCGAATCCAAATCGCTCGGAAAGTGGAGCTGCCTCTAGCACGACCCGTGATCATGGCAGGGATCAGAATCTCCACGGTTATCACGGTGGGCACTGCGGAGCTGGCTGTGCTTGTGGGCGGTACTGGACTGGGAAAAATCACGCTGACAGGGGTTTTCGCCAGAGAGTCCCTTATCATCCTTCAGGGGGCAGCCCCTACCGCGGCAATGGCCATCACACTGGGATTTATTCTAGAACTTGCTGAAGGATGGATAACGCCGCGGGGTCTCAAGATCGAGACCGAAACCGCTTAAAGGAGGTGATATATTTAGTTCGAAAATGCAGGCGCATAAAGTGAGTCCCTCGATACTGAAGAAACTAAAAGATAAACTACGCAGGACTTAGTGCTTGGCGAGTAATGTTTGCTAATCGCGGTGGCCGGACCGCCGTGTTTGTCAATCCACAAGCACTAAGTAGAAACGTCAACCCCAAAGACAAAAGGAGGCAGAAAGATGCGAAAAATAATCATCATCTCCGGCGTCTTGATGCTTGCATTCATGTTCATGGGGACATTAAATGCGCAGGCGATCGAAAAAAAAGTAACCGTCGGAAACAAAAACTTCACTGAGCAGTATCTTGTCGGCCAACTGATGAAGCAAATCCTAGAAGCTCGGGGCTTCAAGGTGGACTTGAAGTCGGATCTGACATCCATGGCACTCAGAGCGGGAATGGAATCGGGCGACATCGACATTTGCGCTGACTACACGGGAACTGCGTGGATGGTCCATCTTAAACGCGAGTACAAGCCGGGAACTGATAATACTACCCTCTACGAGATTACGAAAAAGAAAGAGAAAGCCAATAATTTCGTCTGGTCCGCTCCCATGTGGAACAACAACACTTATGCTCTGGCATGTTGGCCTGAATTTGCCAAAAAGAATAACGCAAAAACACTTTCAGAATTGGCCGCGCTTTACCGGGACAAGGGGGGTAAAATCACCACCTTCGTTGATTTTGAATTCTCTACACGACCGGACGGTCTTCCTGCCCTGGAGAAGTTTTACAACTTCAAGGTTGCCAAGGCTGACATCAAAACCGGGACGCCGGGGGCCTCGCTGATCGGTTTGAAAGAACACAAAGCTGACATAGCCATGGTCTTCGGTACCGATGCTTCCATCGCCAAATACGGCTGGCACGTGTTCGCAGATGATAAGTCCTTCTTTCCTCCCTATGACCTGACCCCTTACGTCCGTGAAGAAGTGCTGGATAAGTATCCAGAAATTCAAGATATTCTGTACCATTTGGTGGCGACCTTTCCGGGAGGAGGCAAATCCGCCTCACCCGAGATCGTGTCGGAATGCCAGAGAGCATGGCAGGCTCTCAATGCGAAGGTGGACATCGACAAGAAGGAACCGGCAGAGGTTGCCCGCGAATATCTGATTGAACACGGGCTGATCACGCAATAAAGCGGGCTCTGGGAGCTAGAAACAAGGAGAGGGATTGAATGTTAAGATATTTAATCCCTCTTTTTTTCGGGGGGTTTTTTCGGGCCTTCAGGAAAGATCCATCAGGAGGTAGAGATCGCCTTCCTCCTGGCCGCACCCCATGCCTTTGCCTCTTAGGCGAAGGCGGCTACCGGGTTTTGTGTCGGGGGGGATCCTTACCTTCAGCGTCTCCTTCCCTTCTCCACGGTTCACGGCGATTTTCACCCAGGTGCCCCGCTTGGCCTCTTTTTGGCTGACGGTGAGACGATAGACAAGGTCTTCGGCCCGGCCAGAAGTCTCCTGGACCGTATCAGGCAACGTGCTTTTCTCTCCTGAAAGATAACCGCCGATCTTTTCCGCGAGCCATTTCAAAACCTTCGGGGGCTTGGTTTGAGGCGTGGCATAGCCCTCTACGCCGGTACGCTGCCGCGGCCCCCCCATTTTCATCCGGCCTGAGCGAAAGGGGCCGAAGAAAAAAACTCCGCCAAAGACGAAGCCCCGACCCCCAAAGAAGACCTGATTAAGAAATCGCCGGTCAGAGCGAATACCAGCCCTTTGGAACTCCCGCAAGAGTTCCTGGAAGATTTGGTTAAATCTGGAATCCCTGAAAAGATCCTGGAAAATCTCTTCCTGAGAATACCTGAAGCCGCCTCCGGCCATCCTCTCCTGGGGCCCAGCGCTTTGCCATCGAGCATACTCTCTCCGCTTGACTGGATCTATGAGAACGCCATAAGCTTCGGCGATCTCCGTGAACCTCTCCCCAGCTTGCGGGTCGCCAGGGTTCCGGTCAGGATGGTATTTTAGGGCTAACCGTCTATAAGCCTTGCGGATTTGCTCCTCTGTCGCATCGGAGGATAGACCGAGTATTTTGTAATAGTCTTTCATGATTAGCACTGTCCCAGGTTTTTCACCGGACTGATACCACTCTAACACAAAAAATCACTTGAACCCAAGCTTCCAAGAAATGAGTCTCCCGTATTTCGCCGCAATGGAAGAAGCGTTTCAGTCTGCTTTGTTTCCTCAAAAACGAGAATATTTGAGGCAAATATGGTCTTTCTCAGATTGTCCTTGACATGCCATTTGTGTCTAATATAAATAT
>JASFTV010000115.1:0-9615 GCA_050050615.1 Desulfobacteraceae bacterium | reverse complement strand
CGTCTGGGCGTGCGGCGGGCGGCTGGTGGGGGGTCTCCTTGCAGGTAAACGTTGATGAATAAGATATTCAGATTCCTTCTATTTTTCCTTGGGACCGCCATAGTGGTGATTTTACTCGCTGCTACGGCCCTATACTTTTGCGTCGATCTGAACCAATACAAGCCACGCATTGAGAAGGCAGCCAGCAAAGCCCTGAATAGAGAGGTAAGGATAAACGGAAAGATCTCCCTTTCGGCCACCCCTCACATCGGTGCGTCCATCCGCGACATTCATGTGAGAAACGGACCAGGTTTTTCCAAAGGAGATCTCCTTTCCATCCAGAGAGTACAAGTCGCCCTGGAAATCGAACCTCTCTTACATCGAGAGTTTCGCGTAAAGAGCGTCAGAGTGATCAACCCGGTCATTCGAATCGAGCAAAATGCCAAGGGTGTCTTTAATTTTGAACAACCCCCAAAAAGGAAAAAGTCTTCTTCCAAAAAACCGGACCTGACGAAGACCAAACAGGCATTCCTATCCCTTGAAATCGTAAACATTTCCGTCTCCAATGGGAATCTTACCTTTGTGGATCGGAAATCCAAAAGAAGGAGTCGGCTCCAGGGTTTCAATATAAGCATAAAAAATCCTCAGCTTAGCGATGCCTACTTGAAGGGAAACCAGGCGAGAGGTTTGTTTAATGCCCTTGTTCTAAAAGGGCATCTAACCGCCAAGGCTTTCCGCTGCGGTGACCTCAAGCTTTTCAGGATCATCACCGATTTTTCAACCAAAGGAGGAAAGATCAGGCTTGAGCCCATGCGCTACACGATTCTTGGCTCCGAGGCCAAAGGCAGTCTAAGTATTGATACAAACCGGAAAAGGCCATTCTTCAGGATCGAGCAAACGATTCCAAAACTGAATCTTCAAAGGACAACAAAGAGGCTCCTCAGATCCCAGATCTTAAGAGGTTATTCAAGCATTGACGCCCGCGTCAGTGCCACGGGGAGTGGTTCGAATGACATCATCAGGAGCTTAAAAGGCCAGGTGGTGATACGAGGGAGCAATTGCCGCTTCTGTCTTTATGATATTGATAAAATCCTGGAGAGATATGATAAGACCCAGAATATCGACCTCGTCGACTTGGGTGCCGTCCTGCTTTCGGCACCCCTGGGTTTTGCGGCGCCTCTTGCTCTGCTGGCGACGAAAGGCTTTGATGCCGCCAAACTCGGTACAGGGATCGGTTCCGGACAGAGCCAAATTACGCAATTCATCTCAGAGTGGAAAATATCCAACGGCATTGCTTTCGCAAAAGACGTGGCCATTGCAACCAAAAAGAACCGGATCGCCCTCAAAGGAAGACTGAACCTTATACGTCGTGAATTTGATCACGTTGTCGTTGCTGTGGTGGATGAAAAAGGATACGCAAAATACAGCCAAAAAATCACTGGTAGATTTGATAATCCCCAGTTTGACAAAGATAAACTCACAACCCAGTCCCTTACAGGGATGTTTACCTCCATATTCAAAAAGGCAAAACGCCTTTTCGTTAAACGCAAAGGCAAGCCTTTTTACAGAGGTTCTATTGCCCACCCCACCAAGAAATAGCCTAAGTGGGGACGTTGTTGAATTGTTGACTAATTAGCACACCAGCATCATCTTCCTCCAGCAACCACTTACCCAGAGAAAAATCGTGAGAGAAAATAAAAGTAGAATCATTCTCGCAGGAAAAAAAGCCGTCTTGCTGACGTTTAAACAGGATTGCCTGACTCCCGTGCATCACTCAGATAGAATCTGATTCTTTATCTGCGAGACATCCTGCTTTTCTGACATCATCTTCGTGACCTTGTTGAACCCTTTTGTATCGCCCAGCATGATACACCCGATGATTTGATCTTTATCCACGACAATCTTCTTGTAAATCTTTTCCTTTGTAACCACTTTGGATTCTAATTCGTTTTCCGCATCAATGTTTCCCGCCGAGGCCAAGTCAATGCCCACCACCTTCAGAGTATTGGCCATGACTGTTCCTTTATAGACGGCGTCACCGCCAGCCATGTTGATCCCCGCCACTTGCCCCTGCTCCATGGCGGCAGGCCAGATGCCATAAGGAATGCCTTCATACTCAGCCACATCCCCTGCAGCATAGATATCCGGTTGGCTTGTCCTCATGCGGTCATCCACCTTGATGCCTTTGTCATGGTCCAAGTTCAAAGCCTTGGCCATTTCCAAGTTGGGTCGAACCCCGGCCGAAATGATGACCATCCGCGCCGATAGGGACTCTCCACCTTCCAGAAGAACTCCCTTGACCTGGTCATCGCCTGTGATCTCCTGCGTCTTCGCCCCGAGCCTGAAGGAAAATCCCATCCCCTCCATGATACTCTGCAGCCTCTTTGCGCCATCAACGTCCAATTGCCTCGGCAGAAGCCTTGGAAAAAACTCCACCACCATCACGTTGTTAACCAGTTTGCGGAGGGCATTCCCTGCTTCCAGACCGAGCAGACCGCCTCCGATAATGACCACCTCCCCACTATCCTTTGCCCAGGCAGAGATGTCCCGAGCATCCTGCATAGAACGCAAAGCGAAGACGCCCTTCTTGTCAGAACCCTTTATGGGCGGAATAAAGGAATGGCTTCCGGTTGCTATCAGAAGCCGATCGTAGGAGAGCCTTTGATCATCTTGCGTGATGATTGCTTTTTCTTTTGAATCCCCGCCTTGAATTCGAGTGCTGAGTTTGAGATCGATATTCTGATTCTTGTACCACTGGTCCTTCTTGCCGATTAGCTTCTCTTCCGCAAGGTCCCCCGACAAGTATTCGTTTAACCTGATCCGGTAATAAAATGGAGTCGCTTCATCTGTAACAATGGTTATGGAGCCATCTTTGTCATACTTGCGGATATTTTCCGCAGCGGTCGTGCCGGCCACGCCGTTTCCTATGATCAGATAATCTCTCATAACTTTCCCTCCTCTTCTGTCTCCCTATGTCCCGCAGTTTCTTTTGACATATATGCGATTTTTCCCTAAGATGCAACCCGATGCCATTTAATGAAGGAGGGAAACATGAGTTTTGAATCTTTTGAGGAGATCATTCAATTTGCCATTGAGAAAGAGAAGGAAGCTGTGGCGTTCTATGAAGATGCGGGTAGACAGGAGCCTTACTCTGGAGCCAGACAGACCTTTGAGGAATTTGCCGATGAGGAAAGAAAGCATCAGGCCCTTCTGGAGGGATTTCTTAAGGGCGAGAGGAGCCTCGCTGATTACAAGTTTGAATGGATTCCCGATATGAAACGTAGCGACTACATGTTGGGCCTCACTTACGAACGAGGGATGCCTTACGCGGAAATCCTGAGGCTCGCCATGAAACGCGAAGAAAAGGCCCTTCAATTGTACAATGACTTACAGGGAAAAGCCGACGATCCTGATCTTGTAAAGATCTTCAAGATGCTGTCTCAGGAGGAGGCAAAGCACAAACTGGCAATAGAAACATTGTACGATGACTATATGGCAGAGATGGGAGACTAAGGCCTCCGGGCTCGGGCTCTTCCCAATCGGAATTTGACAACCAAACCTCACAGTGAAAAAAGCACTCCTTGCGAGTGCTTTTTTCTTACCATGCTCCCCCTGTCTAACCAGCATTATTCACGTATCTTCCACCCTTACCCCAGAGCTCTCCCGTCGAGGGAGAGGTAGGTTCTAAATGACTATTTTTGATCCCAGTGTGAACCTACATAGAATCCGCTGTGCTTTCCCGGGTCATTCCCTTTCATACGCGCGTCTAGCAGACTATAGTGGACGTCAGGATAGCTTGACGCTCGACACTCTGTCATTTCTTTTTTGAATGTCGATACAGGGAGGCGAGAACATGGGAGGAGACACCAAGGACCAGCCCGATCACAATGACCTGATTGGTCAGGAAGGTACGAAGCATGCCCATTGTCCGCCATCGCCTTGCGGAGGTGATCACTTCCGCCGGAGCAATCCCGATACGGCCTTGTTTTGCAAGTCGTCGCACAAGGAGCAGGTCCTCCGCAATCGAAACTTCCGGGAACCCTCCAATGGCCTGGAACAAGGATTTTTTCAAAAACAACGCCTGATCGCCGTAAGGGAGTTTCAGGTATCTTGAGCGAGCGTTTGTGAATAACTCCGTCACCTTCATATAGAACCGATTCAGGTCCGTCTTGAACCGGAAAGCGCCCAATGCAATTCTCGGATCCATGAGTGTGTCAAAGGCTTGCGAGATATAGTCCCTGGGCAATCTCGTGTCGGCATGAAGAAACAGGAGAACCTTTCCCTGAGCGGCTGAGGCCCCGCAGTTCTGTTGCCAAGCTCGGCCGCGTGTACTCGTCAGGACGTGGACCCCGGTACGGGTCGCCGTTTCCACCGTCCTATCCGTGCTGCCTCCATCGACCACAATGACCTCCGCCTCCGCATCCTGTGCATGACGAATGGTTGTCTCGATGTTCTCTGCCTCGTTCAAAGCCGGGATGATGACAGACACATAGGGTCCAGGCCCATTCCATCCTGGTAGGGACTGCTTCAGGTCCTCTTCCGTGTCAATATCGATCAATGGATCTAGGTGGAGGACCGAGAGACCCTGATCTTTTGCCAACGCAAGGGTCTTTTCGAGGACCTCACCTGTACCCCAGGGCACATTCTGAAAAATCTTGGCGGGGCCTTTCAGACCCAAAAGGTAGTAACCCCCATCCCTACTCGGCCCCACGACGAGATCCTTATCGATCAATCCATCAAACGCCTTTTCAAGCAGGTTGGTTGATATTCCCGGAATATCCGTACCCAGAAGAACCACACGTCTGCAGCCCTTTTGAAAAGCTTCGAGAAACGCAACTCTCATGCGTTCTCCCAGATCACCGGGCCCTTGATTCGAAAAAAGGGCAGCCGAACCGAGCCATCGGCGCATCTTGTGCTCACTTACCCCTTCAAAACGCACCTCAAGCTCAACATCCTTCCCCGAACCAAACCGCCTCGCCGTCTTGAGAGCTTTCTCAGTGAGCTCACGTTGGAGATCTGCAGCACCCACCCGACCCAAAGCCGGGATCAGACGTGTTTTCGTCTGCCCAGGCACGGGGTAACGGCTGAAAATAATCAGCCGATCGCGCTGACTTCTTTGTTTGTCATCCATGGTCCCTATGGGCGCATTTTCGCTAGAACCGATGAAATTCAGACCTGCGCTCCCTCGTGACCTCTACCATCGATGATATAGGGGCTGACTCAAGAAATCACATCCCGACCCTCTCGTTACAGCCCATGAGCATGTGCTCAGATGACGAGGGGAACCTGAATTCGGGGCAGCAAGAGGCATGGTGTAAAAACAGGCGCTTATACAGTGGAAACCTTAGATTTTGGTTTATTTTGGACACCAGGGCATCCGAGCATATTTTTATTGGAGCAATCGGAGCGCACACCTTGCTGCCCCGAGGAGTGCCGCCTTGTCATTGAGAATGACCCGTACCGGTATTTTGGTCATAAAACCCTTAAAGCGTCCTTTGTCCACAAACGCCTTCATGAAAAGGTCCTGTTTCAGGGCAGGAAGAATCCTGGGCGGGATCCCCCCTCCCAGGTAGACACCCCCGGTGCTCATGCCCGTTAAGGCCAGATTGCCGGCCGCGGCTCCCAAAATGGAAACAAAGACGTTGAGGGATTGTACACAGAGGGGATGCTCCTGTTGTAGGGCGGTCTCTGTGATGACCCTCGCAGGATCCATCTCTTTGAACCTTCTCTTCAGCCACACCGGCTCGCGCGAACGGCCTGAATCCCTGAGCCATGAATAGATGTTGACCAATCCGGGACCCGAAAGGACCCTTTCTACGCTCACATGACCAAAGCGCTCCCGAAGATATCGCCACAGACCGATTTCCGCCTCATTGGTGGGTGAAAAATCGGTATGACCCCCCTCGGAGGAAATTGCTATATATTCTCCGTCCTGAAAAACAAGCAGAGCCTCGCCCAGCCCTGTTCCCGGCGCCACGAGGGCAAGATTCTGTTCTTTTCGGGCTTTCGCCTTATTCAGAGCAGCGAACTCCCGCCTCTGAAGCAGGGGTACGGCCTCGGCTGTTGCGGCCAGATCATTGATCAAGCGAACATCCATCCATACGAACCGTCTCTTTAGGCCCAGCTCTGAAACCTCCCAGGGCAGGTTGGTGGTTCTGGATCTCCCTTTGACCACGGGTCCCGCGATCCCAAAGCAGGCACTTTGAACGGAAACAGGATGCTTATCAAGAAATCGTTCGATGATCGTTTCCAGGTCTGACGCCTCACGACTGGGAAAACTTTCAATGACCTTTTCCCGAGGACGCCTCTTGCCAACGGTAAAAAGCCCCAGGTTCGTTTTGGTCCCGCCAATATCGCCAGCCAGAACCGTGATCCTATTTTTGGTTTGTTTCATCAACAGTGCCTTCGCCAGCAAATCGCTCCAATCTCACCCGAGGGCCTCCGCCAACTGCCTCAAACCACCGGCAATATCCGTGCCCAAATGAAAACGGATCACCTGGCGGCCTGCATCCAAAAGAGCCTGACGGTCTCCTAGAGCCTGGGCTGTTTTGAGCACCCCAAAACTGATCGATGAGGCTTCCTTTCCCGGATGATCCGGAATCGGCGCATCTTCGGGCATATCAGCCGTGATCTGAATGAAGAGGCCATGGCCACCGCCCCCCTTATGAAGCTGGCCCGTGGAATGCAAGAAACGCGGGCCGTATCCCACTGTCGTTGCCATACGATACGTCACGTGAAGCTTTGATCGCAGGGCTTGCAGCACGGCGGTCCTCTCGGGGCTCGGTTTGACGTATGCCTGCACAGCAACATAGCTTCGACCTAGATATTCCTCCTTCCCCGGATGGGCCCTGGCCATGTATTTCCGGAGTGCTTCATTCAGGCTATGGGGTACAAAATCGGCATAAACGCTGAGGCCGTCTGTCTGGAGGGCCGGTTCCAGTTCGGGCAGTTTCCCCTCTTTTTCAAAAGCGGCAATCATTTGGCGCGCCAAAACTTTCGCAGACTCTACATTGGGTTGATCAAAAGGGTTGATACGTAGAAATCTTCCTGCCACAGCGGTCGCCATCTCCCACAAAAAGCACTGAGCACCCAGATCATAAAGATCCACAAGGTTCAGTTGCACAACAGGATACGCCGAATCTGAAATCGCCCTTATTTTTGCATCCTGAGTGCTGTCATCTTCCAGCCGGAGGTGGACGAAAAGACGATCCTTGGCATAGCTTTCAGGTGCTCCAAGCATCTCACCGTCTACGGGCAGGATACCCTTGCCTTCCTTTCCGGTGCTTTCAGCAATGAGCTGTTCCACCCAAGCACCGAAGGGTGAAATGGCCGGTGATGTGATCAATGTAAGTTTGTCCCGGCCCGCATTCGCGAGCTTACCCATGGTCGCACCCAGCCAAGCGGCGGCGTTGTCTCCACCGATGGGACAGTTACACCCTTCCGAGTTGCACGCCATGGTCGCCGCCCTTTCCAGAAGGGTAGAAAGGTCCATGCCAATCAGAGCTGCAGGCACAAGGCCAAAGTAGGAAAGGGCTGAATAGCGGCCACCAATGTTTGGATCGTTGAGAAAGATTTTGCGAAATCTCAGTTCCTTGGCGGCTGATTCTAATCCGCTTCCAGGGTCCGTAATGGCCACAAAATGTTTTGGTGCGTTTTCAAGGCCAACTGCGCCACTCACATGGTTAAAGAAGTATTTCATGAAAGAAAGGGTCTCCACGGTGCCGCCTGATTTGGTGGATACGATGAAAAGGGATTTGTCTGGATCCAACCTCCTTGCATGGGCCAACACGGCACCGGGGTCTGTGCTGTCCAGCACTGCGAGATCCAGATATCCTTCTTTGACACCGAATGTGAGGCGATACATTTCAGGGGCGAGGCTGGAACCGCCCATCCCCAGGAGGAGGGCACTCTCGTATCCTTCAGTCCGAACCTCTTCCACCATGGCGGTGATCTCCGGGATGGCATCCATCATCACTTCCGGACTGTGGAGCCAACCGAGTCGATTGCTGATTTCCGTGGGATCCTCCCTCCAGACCGTATGGTCATGCGTCCAGATTCTGTTCATTACCCTTTGATCCCGCACCTCTTTTAGGGCGGCTTCCACCATTGATTGAAACGGCCCGAGAGAGGCAACGTATTTCCTCTTATCCGCCCTAAGGCGATCCTGTTTTTGTGAGATGCTTGCCATGAGTGCTTTAAAGGGTTTGGCAAATGCGACCACCCCGTCATCCAGCAGCCCCTGGGCAATCACATTGAGATTGACGCCCAGGTCAGTCAGTTGTTCCAATTGCCTTCCGGCCTCCTCCACGCCCTGGGTCAGCGTCTCTGCAACGGTGCCATGGTCAAGAAAACTGTTGAGGGTTGCGGGGGGCACCGTATTCACCGTATCCGGACCGATCAGTTGATCCACGTAAAGGGTGTCCGTGTAAAGAGGGTTTTTTGTGCCGGTACTGGCCCACAGCAGTCTTTGCACCCGGGTACCCTTTGCAGCCAGGCTCTCCCAGCGAGCCCCACTGAAAATATCCCGGAATGCCAGGTAGGCCATTTTTGCATTAGCAATGGCGATTTTTCCTTGAAGGTTCTTGTGCCCGATCCTTTCAAGCGCCTGATCAACCGCGGTGTCCACCCGACTCACGAAGAAGGAGGCGACTGAGGCGACCCTGTCTGCGGTATGGCCTCCGGACACCGACGGTCCGTCATTGGCCAACCTTTCCAGACCCTTGAGATAAGCTTCAGCGACACTCTTATAGGTCTCGACACTGAAAAGGAGCGTCACATTAACATTGACCCCAGAGCCTATCAATTCAGTAATAGCCGGGATGCCTGCCTCTGTGGCCGGTACCTTTATCATGACATTGGGCCGGTGGAGGGCTTCAAAGAACCGTTTTGCTTCGGAAATGGTCTTTTCCGTATCATAGGCCAGTTCAGGGCTCACTTCCAGGCTGACATATCCATCGAGTCCATCGGTCTCTTCATAGACGGGCTTGAAGAGGTCTCCTGCCAGAGCGATATCTTTGAGCGCGAGAGACTCATAGATCTCTTTCACGGATTTTTTTTCTCCGACCAGGGCCTTGATTTCCTCATCATAGTCGACACTGCCCGCGATGGCTTTGTCAAAGATAGAAGGATTGGAAGTGACCCCCCGCAGGCCCTTGTCGATCCATGCCTGTAATTCACCAGAGGTGATGAAGGCGCGGCGGATATAGTCATACCATACGGACTGTCCTAACTTGGCGAGTTCATCAAGTTTCGACATCATATTCTCCCTTGTGGATCTCGCTGTGAATCATTTGGACCCTGCTGAAATCAGTGAGGCCCCATCCCTGTCCAGAAGCCACGTCAACCGACCATTTACAGGCTGAATCCTCTCGGCTGGCAGGCCGGTCTCCCTGGAATGCAGCACGGCCTTTACGACTTCTGCCTTTTCCTTGCCTGAAACCAAAAAGACGAGTTGCCTGGCCCGGTTGAGTACAGGAAAGGTCATGGTAAGACGGTTCACATCCGGGTCTCCGCCCTTAACCGTGACCACCAACCTCTCCTGCTCATTCAAGGCACCGTGCCCGGGGAATAGAGATGCGGTGTGCCCGTCTTTTCCGATACCGAGGAATATCAAATCAAAGACCGGAATTTTTCCCG
>JASFTV010000114.1:0-9833 GCA_050050615.1 Desulfobacteraceae bacterium | reverse complement strand
GGAAATCCAAGAAAGGGAGCAAGAGGAAGTACAAAATCGAACTGACGTCCCTGTCCTTTTTCTTCTGGGGATTCTGCCTCTTTTTTCTCTTGTCATGGACTTTTGTCTTAGGAATCCTTGTCGGACGTGGATTTCTGCCTGGTAAGATTGATGTTATATCAGAGTTGAAGGATCAGATGACCAAGCTGCAGGGTATGGTCACCCGCAAGAAGCCGTCTAATTCGGAATCCGGGAAAAAAGAGGATGTTGACCCACAACTGGCCTTTTATGAGAGGCTGTCCACCAAAAAGGATGAAGTCAAAAAGAAAGTGCCACCGAGAGTGAAACCGGGGGCATCCGGAGCCGGAGGGAACCGAGAGAAGCTAGAGGCTACAAAAAGCCTACCTCCAAATACCAACCGCAAAAACAAAGCACAAAGTGTGAACCAGAAATCCGGGGCAGAGGCCAATGAGGCTGCGTTCACGGTACAACTTGCTTCTCTGGGACACAAAGATAGGGCGGAAGATTTGATCAAGAAATTGATGGCACTTGGCCATCATGCCTACTTCTATGAGGCGGAGGTGAGGGGCAAGATTTATTACCGGGTAAGGTCTGGAAGGTTTAACTCCAGGGAGGAGGCGGGTAATCATGCCAGAAAACTTGCGAAAAAGGCAGGAGTGAAAGGGTTTGTCGTTAGGATCGAATGAGGCGATGATCAGAAAGGCCGTCATAGAGGATACAAAAACCATTCACAAGATTTTGAGCTATTACGGGACTCAAGGGCTTCTACTGCCGAGACCCCTCAGTGAGCTTTACGAGCATTTGAGGGATTTCTTCGTTCTCGTTGAAAACGCTCGAGATGCAAGGATCTTGGGTGTCTGCGCTTTGGGCATTAGCTGGGAGGATCTTGCCGAGGTCAGATCGCTGGCCATTGTTGAGGGTCAGCAGGGAAAAAGATACGGCTCAAAACTCGTAGAGGCGTGCCTCGAAGAGGCCCGTACACTGGGTGTTAAGAGGGTTTTTGCTCTCACCTATTTGGAAGACTTCTTCTCCAAAATAGGCTTCAGGGTCACTGAAAAATCGGTTCTTCCACAAAAAATATGGGCGGATTGTTTGCGATGCCTCAAATTTCCAGACTGCGATGAAACCGCCATGATCCTGGAATTATGAAATCCCGCTTCGATATTAAGGGAGGATGAGACCATGTTTGGCATAGGTATGCCAGAATTGATTATTATTATGGTAATAGCCCTGATTGTCATAGGTCCGAAAAAATTGCCGGACCTCGCAAAGGCCCTTGGCCGGGGCATGGCGGAGTTTCGCAAAGCGACCCAAGAGATCAAAGAGAGCCTGGATCTCGATGAAGAGATTCGAGAGGTCAAAGAGGATCTGGCCGATTCCGTAAGCGGGCTTGATAGGCCCCTAGATCTGGAGGAAGGGCAGTCGGGAACCGATGAGGCCCCGAAAGACAAAGATTTCGATGAAGTTTTGGACTCCTATGAAGAGAACAAAAAGGCGGATGTGACATCAAAGGGCGGTCAGGAAGAATCCGCCATGGAGGAGGCCAAAAAGAATGAACAGTGATGAAAAGCAGCCTTTTCTGAGTCATCTGGAAGAGTTGAGGAAAAGGCTCATTGCCTGTGCTATTGCTGTGGGAATTGGCTTTGGCATATCATACGCTTTTTCTGAAAGATTATTTCTGATCCTGGTTTCTCCTTTGAAGGCGAATATGCCGGCAGGTGACAGGCTCATCTTTACCAATCTACCTGAAATGTTCTTTACCTATATCAAAACGGCCTTTATTGCGGGCGTTTTGCTGTCGGCACCGCTTCTTTTTTATGAGATCTGGATGTTTGTAGCACCGGGCCTCTATCAGAAAGAAAAACGATATGTCATTCCTTTTGTTCTGTTTTCGACCATCCTTTTTGTAGGGGGGGCTCTTTTCGGTTACTTCATCGTGTTTCCATTCGGTTTTAGATTCTTCCTGGGATTTGCCAATGAGTATATCCAGGCCCTGCCCTCTGTTAAGCAATACTTCTCTTTCGCGATCAAGCTCCTTCTTGCTTTTGGCATCGTGTTTGAACTTCCAGTCGTCGCCTTTTTCCTAGCCAGGATCGGTGTTCTCAATGCGGATCTTCTGAGAAAAAAACGAAAGTACGCGATGCTGCTGACCTTCGTGCTCGCGGCCATTCTGACGCCGCCCGATGTGATCACACAATGCATGATGGCCGGGCCATTGATCGTGTTATATGAGATCAGCATTTTTGTTGCGAAGGTCGCAGAAAGGAAAAAGGGTGCTGAGGACGAACTCTTCGAAGAAGGGGTGGAGGGGTAAAGATTTGGGTATACAATTTCCGAGATGCGTAATTAAGGAAGGGTGACGAGGCGTCGGCCACGAACGCTCAATAGCGTGGGCTCTTTTTCCACCTCTCTCTCCTGGTCGAAAGATATCTTGCCAGTCACACCGCGAAAATTGTCGTGCCTCAGCAATGCCTTTTGAAAATCTTTCCTCGTCGCAATGGTGTTTTCGTTCAAAACATCTTTCAAAAACCGGATCGTATCATAACCAGTGGCCGCCAGTATGCCAGGCTCCGATTCAAAGTTCTCTTCGTAGAGCCGGACAAAGGTCTCGATGGTTTGACTCTCACTTCCAGCAAAGAAACCTGAGGGGAAAATCGCCCCTTGCACATAGTCACCCGCCGTTTCTAAGAGCTCAGAGGATTGCCAGAGGCTCGTGCCAAGAAGATACACGTTGAAGATGTTATGAAATGGAAATTGTGGGGCTGCGAGGGCTACCTGTTGGTAACTATCTGGGATAAAGACGGCATCAAAATCCACAATTGGTGGCGGCTCTTCCTCCGGGTCGAGTTCAACTTCTGCTCCCTTTACCTCATAAGGCGGATATTTCATCGCCTCGAAGAACTGAACCAAGGGTTCAGGCCTCGGATAGAAAAGACCGACCATCTTCTTGATCTGAACAGCAAAGTCCGTCTCATCGGGTTTATAAGACTCTACAGCATTGATGCTTCCACCCAGCTCTTCCACCCTATCCCAAAAGAGATTCATAAAGAAACGACCATAACGATTGTCCGGGTAGAGGATACCGAAACGACTCAATCCCATCTCTCCCTGCGCCTTGTCGAGGAGGGTTTCGATCTCCTTTGAAGGGGTCACAAAATTTCGGAAGACCACTTCCCCTTCGGCAGTGATTCCATCCCTTTGCGTTAGCGTGATTATGGGAAGGCCCAGTTCTTGGGCCTTCCTTGACGCAGCCAAGGCGGGTTTGCTCGCGAGGGGACCGATAACGGCGATGACCTTGCCTTGCTCCGCCAATGCCTCAAGCCGAGAAACCACTACCTCCGCTTCCGCACGGGTGTCCTCGATGAGCAATTCAAGGCCCTGACCCTCCTCGGGTCTGTCAAATAATCCCATTCCCAATTCGATACCATTCAAGACCTCTCGGCCATAGATGGCAAAAGGGCCACTCAGGGGCAGTAAACAACCTATGACATCCTTTTTGACGGATAATTCCTTGCTTACTTTCTCCAGAATTCGCCGTCCAATATTGACCCAGAATTGTTCGGGGGTAGAACGAACCAATGCCATGGCTGCAAATTTGGCTTCCTTCAGCCTGTTCTCTTCCAGGTGGTAGGCCGCGATCTTATAATGTATGGGCGGGGCGAATTTAGTCCCAGTGGCATAGCCCGCCATCTGTTCAAGCCCTTCTATTCCAGTGCTTTCAATGAGTTCGACTACTATTTCTTCTATTTCCTTTTGTCTTTCCGGCGACTCATAGAATGCTTCAGAGGCCCTAAGCCACCAATAGAGCGCTTTAGGGTTATCCAGCAGTGCCTTATAGTTTTTTCCCAAGAGGAGTAACGATTCACCCAGGCGTGAATGTTCTGGGTACTTTCCAAGCCAATCTAAGGCCTCTGTCTTGGACTTCTCGTAATCCCCCAGGCGATAATAGATTTTCGCAATCTCATGCGCCACTGCAGGCGATTCGGGATCGTCGGGATACTCTCTGATAAACCTTTGCAAATGGGGCAAAGCCTTTTTATGTTCATAACCAAGGATGTAGATTTGCCCGATCCGGTATAAGGCTGTCCGGGCTCTTTTTCCTTGCGGGTAACGTTCTCGATAGCGTTCATACCCCTCGGCGGCCCTATCATAGTTTCCGGTTCCGAAGTCCAGTTCGGCCGATGCAAAAAGGGCTTCGCCGGGCGGCATCTCCGGCGGTTTTTTAATAACGGGTTTTGGCTGACAGCCCAAAACAAAAAGGGCTACCCCCACGGCGATGGTGAAGATAGCCCTGTCATTGAGGCAAAGCCTGGATCTCACTTTTTCACTTCCTCAAAATCAGCGTCTACCACATCCTCATCCTTTGATGGCCCGGCACCGCCCTCGGAGCCTGCTGCGCCAGCCTGAGCCTCTTGCGTTGCCTGGGAATACATGGTTTCTGCAAGCTTGTGTGAAGCCTGGGTCAATTCGTCCGACAAGCGCTTGATTTCTTCTGCATTATCACCTTCCATCGCTTTTTTCAAGTTTTCGATGGCCGTGTTGATCTCGCTTTTGGTCGATTCATCGAGCTTATCTCCCACTTCCTTGACGGATTTTTCTGTGGAGTAGATCAATGAATCTGCCATATTGCGCGCATCAACCAGCTCTCTCTTTTTCCTGTCATCTTCGGCATGAAGTTCTGCATCTTTAACGAGTGTTTGGATCTCTTCTTCAGTGAGCCCGCTTGAGGCGGTGATCTTGATGGACTGTTCCTTGCCTGTGCCCATATCTTTCGCTGAGACGTTGACAATGCCGTTTGCGTCAATATCGAAGGTAACGTCTATCTGGGGAATACCCCTCGGTGCAGGTGGAATTCCCACGAGCTGGAAACGACCAAGCGTCTTGTTATTGGCAGCCATTTCACGCTCTCCCTGAAGAACGTGAATCTCTACTGCCGGCTGATTGTCGGCAGCTGTTGAAAAGATCTGACTTTTCTTGGTCGGTATGGTTGTATTCTTCTCAATAAGTTTGGTAAAGACACCGCCAAGGGTTTCGATCCCTAGGGAGAGTGGTGTCACATCCAGAAGCAGGACGTCCTTGACATCACCCGTTAGCACACCGCCCTGGATTGCTGCCCCGATGGCAACCACTTCGTCAGGGTTGACCCCCTTACTCGGTTCTCTGCGAAAGAGCCCTTTGACCCTCTCCTGGACCTTCGGCATCCTGGTCATTCCCCCAACCAGAATGACTTCGTCGATGTCGCTTGAACTGAGGCCAGCATCCTTAAGTGCTATGTTGCAAGGCCCCACCACTTTTTGGATCAAATCATCCACCAGTGCTTCTAGTTTGGCCCTGCTCAATTTGATATTGAGGTGCTTGGGACCGCTCGCATCCGCAGTGATAAACGGGAGATTGATATCCGTCTCCATAGACCCGGACAGCTCCATTTTGGCCTTTTCAGCAGCCTCTTTGAGCCTCTGAAGGGCCATCTTATCATTTCGAAGATCAATGCCCTGGTCCTTTTTGAATTCATCCGCTAAGTAGTCCACCACACGGAGGTCGAAATCCTCCCCTCCGAGGTGCGTATCCCCGTTAGTGGCCTTGACTTCAAAAACGCCTTCGCCGATCTCCAGAATGGATATATCAAAAGTTCCACCGCCGAGATCAAAAACAGCGATCTTCTTGTCTCCTTTTTTGTCCAAGCCGTAAGCGAGGGATGCCGCAGTCGGTTCATTGATAATTCTATGCACGTTCAATCCTGCAATGCGTCCTGCATCCTTGGTGGCCTGTCGCTGACTGTCGTTGAAATAGGCTGGGACCGTGATGACC
This sequence comes from Desulfobacteraceae bacterium, assembly GCA_050050615.1. GTDB lineage: Bacteria > Desulfobacterota > DSM-4660 > Desulfatiglandales > HGW-15 > JASFTV01. The sequence continues at coordinate 4,025 of JASFTV010000114.1, read as the reverse complement.
GCATCGGTGACTTTCTCCCCCAGATAATCCTCAGCCGTCTGCTTCATCTTTCCAAGGATCATGGAGGATATCTCTGCGGGGCTGTACTCTTTACCCTTCACCGTAACATGCGCATCGCCATTGGCTGCCTTTGAAATCTTGTAAGGAAGGACCTTGATGTCCTTTTGGACCTCCGCAGAATCAAATTTCCGGCCGATGAGCCTTTTCACAGCAAAAATGGTATTGTCTGGATTGGTGATTGCTTGTCTCTTGGCTATCTGGCCCACCAATCTCTCTCCTTTGTCGTTGAAGGCAACTATGGACGGCGTGGTTCTGCTCCCTTCCTGATTGGTGATAACAACGGGATCTCCCCCTTCCATGACTGCCACACAAGAATTGGTGGTACCAAGATCAATTCCAATTAATTTGCCCATTTTGACCTCCTTAAAATAGCCGCACTTTGTTATTTTTCTTCACATGCCCTTTCCGGGGTGTGGTCGTTTTCGGTGGCTTTCGTATCTTTGCCCTTGCTCAGAACAACCATCGACGGGCGAATCAATCGGTGGTTGAGAACATAACCTTTTTGAAGTTCGTGAAGAATCATCCCAGGTTCCATGTGTTCGTCTGCCACCTCAGAGACGGCCTCGTGGAAGCAAGGATCAAAAGGTTCACCTTTGGCTTTGACCTCCTCTAGCCCTAACTTTTTGAGAGTATCTTTTAGTCCCTTAAGGGTCAATTCCACGCCTTCCCTCAACGCATCAAGTGAGTTTTCGTTCTGGGAGTGAGATATCGCCTTTTCCATATTATCCAGAACCGGGAGTATCTCCTTTATGAGGGTTTCATTGGCATATTTGACCCAGTCTTGTTTTTCTTTCGCATTTCGCTTTTTGATGTTTTCGATCTCTGCCTGTGAGCGCAGGTAGAGATCGTGCTGTTTTTTTGAATCTTCATCGAGTATCTTGATCTCTTGAATGAGCTCCGACTTTGTCATCTTCTCCAAAGGCTTTTTCTCAGTTTCATGACTCTCTTCCGCAAGCTTATCATTACCCTGAGCCTCTGCCTTATCCGGAGAACTTTCTACTTTGATGGTCGCTTGCTCTCTCTTCTCAATCATACCTCTGAGCTGGCGTTTCCTTTCTAGAAATCAAAAGCACGAAATATAGTGATTTCAAAACGATACGAAGTTTACAACCACTCAATACGTTAAGCATCGGCAAAGTCTTTGTCAAGGCACGGCCATTGAGGTTTTTTTACTCTTTCTGAAATTTCGCCAGGAGGCAATCAAAGCATCCAGATCCGTTAAGTAATTCATCGGGTTGGCCTGGTAGAATGCCTCATTTGTTTTCAAAGCACTGATGTGGCGGTCAATGAGGAGAGCCAGGGCTTCCGTCAGCTTTGGGCCATATTCCTTGGTAAGAAGCCTCGTTGAGGTGTCATCTCGGCCTGTCGGTTTTATGAACAATCCATCTGCACCAGCTTGAAACATGGCCACAGCGTCACTTATCAGGGACTTTCTCGTATAGAATACGACAGGTACACCCGGATAGTATTTCCTTGCCCGCCGGAGATTGGCTAGACCGTATTTTCGATTCTGCCCGATTCGACCGCAAACCTGTTCGAAGAGATTTCGCCAGCCATCTACAATGGTAAAAAGCCGCTTTAGGTATTCATTGGTCTGATCACCTTCAAAGCTTTCTAGGCCTTCATAAACGGCACCAAGGGTGTTGAATTGGGAGACCCTTTTTTCAAGCTCCGCCCTCGGAGTCAGGATCGGGTCCTTGACAGCCGGATCCTGTCCCCAGAGATCGAGAAGAAAGAGAAGTGGAATCTCCTTGCCAAGCATCCCTCTCGCTTCATCAAAGGTGTGCGCCTGAACAAAAGTCAGATCAGGAACCGATGGGGCCACCTCGTGTCTTATGAGATCATGTTCAAAATCAGAATCGTCTATGAAACAAATGATGAGTTTCAATGGATGAAGGCCTCCTTTCATAATGGGACGTGGAATTTCGATGCCCTATTCTGTGTAGCCCTTCCCGGATGTCCTTCGTTTTTAAGAAGAGATCCCCATGACACGGCGAAACCAGCAAAGCGTTCCTGGACAAGAATGAAGACTACTCAAGGCTCTGCCCGGTGAGTCTTTCCAGGGCTTCTATATACCTGTCTCTGGTCTTCTTTATGATTTCAGGAGGGAGCTTTGGCGGCGGGGGCTTTCTGGGCCAATCGAGACTGCTGAGATAATCCCTCAACAATTGCTTGTCAAAGCTTGCTTGTGCACCGCCGGGGCGATACGTATCCATGGGCCAGAATCTGGAGGAATCGGGGGTTAAGACTTCGTCAATAAGGATAAGGCGATTGTCTAAGATACCAAACTCAAATTTGGTGTCCGCAATAATGATGCCCTTTTGGGCGGCGAGTTCTCTGCCAAATTCATAGATTTTCATACTGAGCTCTCGCACCTTCTCCGCGGTCTCTTGGCCCACGAGCTCGATCACCCTTTCAAAGGAAATGTTTTCATCATGAATGCCCTTAGCAGCCTTGGTTGAAGGGGTGAAGATAGGGCTGGGTAATTTTTCCGATTCCGCCAATCCCTGTGGCAAGGGAATGCCACATATGGTCCCTGCTGATTGGTATTCCACCCAGCCTGAACCTGAGAGATAACCCCTCACGATACACTCCACGGGCAGGGGAGCCGCCTTTTTTACGAGCATGCTGCGGCCTTCAAGCTCTTCTCTGTGTATGAGGCAGGGCTCCGGATATTGGGACGGGTCAGAGGATATGACGTGGTTTTCGACGATCGCATCCAGGTGCTTGAACCAGAAAAGGGATATGGCTGTGAGGATTTTGCCCTTATCAGGGATGGGATCATCCATCACCACGTCGAAGGCTGACATCCGATCGCTGGCCACGATCAGCAGCTTATCGTCAACCTCATAAACGTCTCTGACCTTGCCCCGTTTTAAAAGTTTTAGGCCTTTAAAGCGAGACTTTACAAGAATGTCCCCCACCATTTTTTCTCCTCTTGTAGTTTGAGAAAAGGTTCTTCTTCGCGCGGTCCGTATCAGTTGCCTAAAAAAACTTAATCAACCATAAAAGACCTGTACAGATCAATAGAATTTTCATTGCTTAATTATTGCGTTGAAAGACTTAACTTGATAAATTAAAGATTTCGTTATCTGTACCGTATAGTCCCACGACCAGGCTGAGTCCAGAGGCCGACCAAATCTATTGAGGGTATTTGAAGTCATGCTCATTTCCGAGGAAAATTTAAAGATTAGAAATAAGATTTTTGATTTTGACAAAAAAATCGAGGAGATGCACCTAGACTTCCAGAAATACCATCAGGGGATTGAAACAAAAATGCCAGACTGGGAACGGCTCGAAAGGGACCTTATCGTCTTCTCCAGAAGAAGGCTCTATGACTTGGAGCTTTCGAAGCATCTGGAGCGGGTTCTTTACAAATTTCAAAACCGAAAAAGAATCTGGCTTAAATGGGCCGAGGAATTTCAAACGACTGCGGAAGAGTAAGGGCCAGGAAATCGCCGGCATCGAGGGGTCCGAGAAAGGGGATTTACGAAGAGGTTAAACACAGGGAAGACTTGTTATGATCTATGGGCCAGCCTTGGCCCTTTTGAGGTATTCCCGGTAGAAGTGAAGGACCTGATTTCGAAATCGGACCGTCTCTTCAAAAGGGGGAATACCTTTGAATTGCCTTACGCGGCGAGGTCCTGCATTGTATGAGGCGAGAGCTAAACTGATATCTCCTTTCTGAGTCCTCATAAGTTGAGCAAAGTATTTGAAACCATATTCAACGGCCAGGAATGGCTTCAGTCGGTCGTCCGCACGCTTCCGGCGCAATTCTTTCCTATACTTCGCATATAACCATTCCTTTTTCCGACCAAATGCCAAAGCGTTCTGCATCAACGTACGAGCTTGCTTTGACTTCTCAAGGCTGTTTTTTTCGTTAATTTGATGAAGGGCATCCAAGGCTCCACGCTTCGCTTTCCTTTCCCGATGTAACATTCTCGCCGCTTCAGAAAGATATGCCG
>JASFTV010000113.1:0-9898 GCA_050050615.1 Desulfobacteraceae bacterium | reverse complement strand
CTTGTATGATGGGACAGATGAATTCCATATATGAAACTATTATGCTCACATACGATATCAGCCAATCTCATTTTGTCAATTTTTTTCCTTTTTTTCATTTTTGTCCAGCCCTTCCCGATATGCTTATTTTAGCCTACTTCAATTAGATCTCGGATATTTTTCCAGGTGCTTACAGCATGTGCAGGGACTACCGGATGGGGGTGATCACCCCTTTTTGAAGGGCACAGAAAAAGCTGGAGGGTTGATCGGTCTCCTGAGGCACTCCCCCTGAAAATAAATGATTAGGATCAGATGTTGGTTTTCATGGGAAGGCGGTGGGTTCTCCTATTCAGAGATCAGCAACGGATTGAATCTTGTGTCATGATCATACACATCCGATCCCTCTTTTCTCTTCAGGAGGTTCACCACCGCATACGTCAAAGGCGTGACCGCGGCCTCATAGATCGATTTTGCCAACCATTGAGTTAGAACGGCTACACTCAATGCCTGGAAGGGAATGGTCCCCACAAATGCCAGCGTCATGAACACAGACGAGTCCAGACCTTGACCCACCAGGGTTGAGCCGATCGTGCGAAGCCAGAGCCATCGACCCTTTGTGGCAATCTTCATTTTCGCCAGCACGAAAGAGTTTGCGAACTCACCCACCAGATAGGCGAGGAAGGAAGCCACAAGAAGGCGGGGCGTGTAACCCAAGATGCGCTCATAGGCCGCTTGACCATCCCAAAAGGATGCGGCGGGTAAGACCAATCCGATCCAAATAGCGCCCACCACAATAAAGTTACAAAAAAAGCCCAACCAGATGACCCGGCGAGCCTGGCGATACCCATAAACCTCGGTTAAGACGTCCCCGGTAATGTAGCTCAGAGGGAATATGAAGATCGCCGCAGGAAGGATAAATCCGGCCAAGTCTACCAGCTTAACGGCCGTGATATTGGCCGTGATCAGACAGGTGACAAAAATAACAACGACAATAACAAACCGATGCGAGTATCTTCCATGCTCAGAGTTTTTCTCAAGCCGGTTCATAAAAGCACCTTTTAGGTGACTTGATCTTCCCCTTTTTCTTTAACTCGTCAAAAATCTTCGAAACCTCTTTACTCTCTGCTCCGATCATTTTTGCCACATCACCCGGCCGCACAGGTTTACCCGCTTTCTTCATAGCACTGAACACCTTTTTTTCCACCTTTAAACCTCCTTCTGTCCTCACGTTTTAGACTTATGAAACAGCTCGGTGATAACGTTGGCCATGGGGGTCTCTTTTCAAAAACGAAAAGTCGCTGCCCCGTAACCAGCGTAAGGGCATGGCTGATGTTTCACTCTATATCACAAAGCATATCGAAAATGCCAATGCCTAATCAAGAGACAACGAGTCTACAAATCCTCGTTGGTTCCAAACCACGCATAAAAAGTCGTCACCGCCAGAAGGTACAGCGCACAAGCCACGAACATAAGCCACCGGAATCCGATGCTTACTGCTAGATATTTCCCCAGCACAGCACCAATCACGGAAGCGCATCCATTGATACCCCATGCCCATGGCATGAGACGTGGGAACCTTCTTGCCAGAACACGAAGGCCGGAAGGAAATGGCCAGCCCATGAAGAAAGAGAGCACGGATATGAGCAAGATCGCAAGGGCCATTCGGCTCCAAAATGGCCAGGCAAGAGCCCGCGCAAACAATCCATCCCCTGCCAGGACTTGAATTGCAACCCAGATTGAGATCGTCGCAGCCGGAATCCAGAGAAACCACACGCCCCTGGTTTGAAAGCGCCGGACGCTCATGCTCCCCAGGCCGGCAAAAACTAGGATCGAACTTAACACCACCGCAGCCGAATAAATCGGGTGGGACAGAAGCAACGTATATTTTGGGAGAAGGGCCATTTCCAGGAACATGAAGGCAAGTCCGATACATCCGAAGTAGATCAGAGTGCCCAGGATATCGGTCCCTCTTGGCACAGCTCCAGTCTGGCTCACCACCTTGTGAGCCCATTTGAGAAAGAGGAGGGGCAACAAAATCAGCGCGCCGCTGGCAATGACAGCCTGCACCAGAGTAGCGATAATAAGAACGTATCCCAATTCAATGAGAGGAAACCATTCCCTGCGCAGGTGATGAAAAAGGGTTGACGCCTTATCCCAACGAAAAAAGTGAGAGAAGTAGGGCCTGTCATCGGTTGTCGGTGAAACGTCAAAAATGTATTTTCCTAGAAAAGATTTTGCTTCAGGCCCACTGAGCGCCTTTGCACCGATAAAATAGTAGGGCTCATTCTGGACATCGTAGCGATTCGCCCTTTCCATGCTCATCCCGGCAAAAAAAGCCACGTCAAAGCTCCTGCGGTTGCAGAAGGCTTTGGACCGTTCAATCTCTTGCTGGAGAAAAGGGGATTTTGATACCAGGATAGTGCTTGTTTTCCAACTCCGGATGAAGAGCAAGTGTCTGTCAGCTCGGTCGGAAAGATCCATTGCCTTGAGAGCAGACAATGCGGTCGAGACAATCCTCAATGAATCGCGGGGTGGAAGCTTGAGCCACCGGGTGATGGATATGATCCCCGAATCGGTGAGTCGTGATAAGTACAAGCGAAATGCCTCACTGGTGTACAGATAGCTCTCAGAGGCGGAATGAAGCCCACCGGCTGAGCTCACAAAAGAATCCAAAAGGGATAGCTGGATCAGATCAAATCTCTCGTTGCTCGCATGAAGGAACTGACGAGCCTCACACAGCTCCAGCTTCACCTCCGGGCTTGAATACAAATGTCCCGAGAATTCAGCGAATGGCCTCGTCAGGAGGCCGGCCACTTGTTTGTTCGCCTCCAATGCAATGATATTGGAAACCTGGTGCCTCAAGCCAAGCAACACATCGGTCCCTCCCCCAGCCCCAACGACCAGGACCTTATTCGGATGCCGGATATGATACGGGAGAGCCATCGTGGTGGCGTCCAAATAGGCCAATTCGCCCAGCTCACCGGTGAAGGATGTGATCGGACCCAAGGCATCCCCATCCAGAAAAATGCGCTTCTGTTGAGGAAGCCGCGCTTCGCCCATTTTCGGATCGAGCCCGAAATTGAGGCTCAGCCCGGGCACATCTCTTATGAGAGAGCTGCCTACCACATGAATCATTCCCAGAGGGCCCACCCTTTCCGCTTCAATGCGTGCATCCGGAAAGGATAGTGTCATGGGAAGAGCCTTTGTGTGGTGAATTCGGGGGATCGGGGGCATGAGCCAATAAGAGCCTGCAACGAGGCCTGCTGCAATCAAGATGCATGAGACGCCTCTTACAGGCCGACGCATCCGACCACAGCACCATATAGCGCCAGCCAGGAGAACCCCTCCCAACGCCGGCAAAAGTGTCCAAGGGGGGCCCAGGTACAATGTGGGAACGATTGCCAATGCCCCGCAACCAGCACCGAGAAGGTCCACCGCATACATGAGATGAGCTTGCTCGCCAGCCCCGGTCAGGATCATGCCGATGATCCCGCCTGCCAGCAGAAAGGGAACGGCCATCAATGCGTAGGTGATCAGCATATTAAGCCATTCCCTGCTTTGCCATATGAGTTGAAGGGGGTCTAAACCGACCTTCTGCGAGAGACCAAAGGCTGTCGAAAATGAGACCGCTGCTGCACCGGCAAGGATTACCAGCCATTGATCCAAGTCTTTTCTGATTCGCTCAAAACCCAGGAAAAGCAAAGAGCCGGCCCCACCGAACCCAAGAAGGGCCAGGCTGATGACCATGTAGGCGAAGTGATGCCAAAGACCTATGGACAGTAGCCGCATCAGCAATATTTCATAGGCCAACACCGAAGCTGAAGTCGCAAAGAGGAGAACAGCGTGGTGGGGAGTCGTCGTGGAGGGGAATTTCTCTTTCATTGAATCCCTGTCGTGCATAAAGCGATAGGCGGGCAATCACTAGGGCTAAGGCGTGTACCCACAGACCCAGATGCAAATATCAAATCCCAACTTCAAAGCCCCAGTACCCACCAGGACAACTGAGAGTTTAGCGCTTTTTCTTAGCCCGTGGCCATAGGGAATTGCTGTGGCATTTGAGCTTTTTCATTGGACATTTGGCTCATGGTCATCTTATGGATCGGGTGAGAGGGACGAAACGAACAGGAAGCATCTTTCGCATGGTGATCTTGCCCTCCTTCGATTTCTCAACCATGGTTAGGTGCTGAATCGTATATCGCCCCCCCACAGGAATACACATCTTACCCCCGGGCTTGAGTTGTTTTAGTAAAGGAGGCGGGACCAATGTGGCCGCGCAGGTCACGATAATCCGATCAAAGGGGGCGTATTCTTCCCAACCGTAATACCCGTCGTCAATCTTCACGTAAGCATTCCGGTAGTTAAGCCGCTTAAGCCGCTCGCTTGCCCGATCCGCAAGCGCCTTTATAATCTCAACAGAATAGACCTCTTTAACCAGGAGCGAAAGAATCGCCGCCTGATATCCGGAGCCGGTTCCAATCTCCAGCGCTTTGTGTTCCGGCTTAACCTCAAGCATCTCTGTCATGAGCGCAACAATATAGGGTTGGGAGATGGTCTGGCCGTACCCGATGGGAAGTGGATGATCCCCGTAAGCCCTCTCCCTGTGCCGGGGGTTCACAAACAGATGCCTTTGAACCTGCAGCATGGCCGCTAAGACATTTTGATCCCTCACTGGCTCGCGATAATCGGGCGGATCCGATATCTGCTCTTTCACCATCTTCTCTCGAAGTGAACGGAACCGCGCCTCTTCCCGATCTTCCGCCTCGGCCTTCGATAGAACGCCAGCCACTTGGATCATCAGAACGAACCACGACACCAGCACCATAACGAACAGGCGTGTCATCCTTTTTGCCATCCTTTCCCTATCCTCGGTATCCGAATGGAATTGGTCACGCATATCCTATTTTCATAATAACTGAACACATTGTCAACTCTCACCGCCCGGACAGGATTGCGCCTATGGACAACACCCTGAGTGCCCAGCCTAAGAACCTCATTTCAATAAGGAGTAGTTCATCCCCTCTGTGAAGACTTTCCTCTTGATGGCATAGCATCCTCAGGCAAGATTGAGAGGTGCTTTCGAGGGTCTGCCTGATAGGAAATACATCTTGCCATTTCCTCGAAACTCTTCTACTGTGCTGTAACATAAACGGAGCGAGAGAGCGTGAAAAAGATCAAACAAAAGGACGCGTCGTTATCATTCTAGCAGCTGAAAAGTGTTTTGAACTCATGAAAAAATCGTCAGCTTGGAAGAACGACTAGAATATCTCCTTTGGCGCTACGGAAAGAATGAGAAACAGCTTTACCGACTGATCAGGGAGAATCTTGAGCTGTGCAAAGCGGTTGAGAAAAAGCTCTTCGCTAGGCTCGACTTCGGCCCTGAAGAGCTGGCCGGTATGCTTCCATCAAAAGCCGCCATTTTAACAGGGGACAGACATGTTCAATAATCGGATAACCCTTTTTCCCATTCTTTTTTTTCTTTTGGGACTGGGGGGTCCCGCCTTGGGCTGGATTCCACAGGACCTCGAACCCAAGAAGCCGCTTCATGCAGAGAACCCCTCGTGCGAGCGCATCAAGATGGCTTTTGCAGATTCCCGGTCCAATCAGGACACCGAAAGCAAAGAATTTGAAGAGATTGAGAGACAACTCAAACACCTGCTGGAGGAATTGAAGAGACTGGAAAAAGAGACTGAAGAAAAAGTGCGGAAGGAAATACTGCCTCATTTGCGCCGTGAAATAGAGAGGCTGAGGAAATGGCTCCGGGAATTTCATCGTAAAGATGACGCCCCGGAACCTATACAGACTTGAACAGAAAACCGCGGCCAGAAAGGGCTCGACCGAAAGCTCTGGGTGGGGGCGACGGACATTCCAAACTTAGGGATTGGCGTAAGCATGGACCGGCTATGTCTATCCGAATGATAGCACGAGATCTCTATCGGCTAGAGAAAGAGGTGGAAACGCTGGAGAAGCGTTTCAAGTCAGCACCGGCTGAGCAAAAGCGTGATTTAGAAGAACAGCTTCGAAAGGCGAGAGCCGAACGGGATCGAATGCGCAGCGTTCTGGAAGGGAGCAAAGAACCGCTCCCATACAGAAAGCCTCTTCGGTGACGCACAAGGCTTAGGGTGCAAGGCGTAAGGTGATGAATTCGCCTCTCGGCGGGGAGATCAGCGTTTTTCAAAAGCCTGCTAGCATTGTGTATCGCAAATAACTTGACAACCTTCAATCGCAGCGGGGGGCCGTCATTGTCATTTGGATAAGTTATTTGTGTTACAGTACACTAGAGCTCCCTGAACCCCCAGTAAGGATACTCCAGCGCATATTCAGCAATCTTGCCCGGGTTGTTTTCTCTGCTCGCCACCAGCCATAATGTGCTTTTCCTCTCCCCCGAAGAAAAAGGCTCCAGGGGATCCCAATCAGGTGAAAGTATCATGGCATTGTCTGCGCTATATTCGATATCCCCTGATTCTTTGAACGAGCCCAGATCAGGCTTTTCATCATAACGGCCGCCTTCACCCCGTGATAGTTCAGAAATGACGAGAAAAGAGACATTCTGTTCATCACGAATCGCTTCCATATGACGAAGCCATTCATCAATGCCTGTCCTCCTTTCAGAGAGACTCTTGAATGGCAATTTATGGAGGCTGTCAACAACCACCAGGGCGCTGTCCTGTCGGGTTTCGTGTTGCAGAAAATCGATCTGCCTTCGCACCATATCAGGGCTAAGTTTTCTGTCTGTGACGACATGAAAATAGCCGAGCATTTCTTTGAAATCCAGCCGGGTTTTTTCAAGCTTGTCCAAAGCCCCTTCTTTTTCCAGGTCTTCAAGTCTGATCTCTTTCTCAGAAAGCCTGCTCAACCGGCAAAGGGTCCTTGTGTATATGTTTTGGCGACCGTTCTCAAAGTCGTAGTAGATCACAGGGATTTTCCTTCTGGCCATCTCTGTTGAAATCTGCATAAAAAAACAGGACTTTCCTGCCTTGGGCTGCCCCCCCATGATGTTGATGCCACGAATGCCACTGAGGGCGTAATCCAGTTTCTCGAAACCTGCGCTCAGCCCAAGGAGTTCTTGTCCCCTCTCTTTTTCCAGATGCTGGAAAAATCGATGGTGCTCTTTCTCGGGAGAATGAAAGGGAGAGAAGGACTCTGAGGCCCTTATCATGGAGGTCACAGCCCCTCTGAAATGCTCGCCTCTGTCTTTTGCGAGGTGGCAGAGGGAATAGCCGCGCTTGTAGCCGGGAGGCCATTTTAGAATCCTTGCCTTGTAGCCCAGGTTCATGGCCAGGGAGCGCGCTGCGAGTTGCGCCTCCGGAGAATGACTCATAATCAGGAAAACATGGTTGATGAAAGCCAGCCTTTCTTGATTGAGCGCTTCCAGATCAGGAAAGGCGGAGACGGCAATACCGGGATAGCCCAACTCTCTGAGGGCAAGAAGATTGTCCTCGCCCTCTACGACAAAGAGGGCTCCATTTTCACACCTCTCTATCTCCTCCACATTAAATATCCGAAATTCTTCTGAAAAAAATGTCTCATCCCCGTGCCAAAAATTATCCTCCGGCCGTCCGGGCATCACACATCGCGCGGCGTAGCAATTTCCATCTTCCATGAAATAGGGATACACCAGGTATCGGCCATTGTAGCCGATATGCATTTCATCGACCACAGATTTTGACACCCCAAATTCCTTGAAATGCGCATATTCGCCTTCGCTCATGAGGGTTCTGAATTTATTGACCTCGGTATTGAGATTTCTCGTGGGATAGACGACGTCGCGCACATGAACCTCAAGGTCAGGGTCGTACCCAGGCACCTTCCGCGGATCCGATCCCACCATCTTTCCAAAATAAAGAGGAAATCCGCCAGGCTGACACCTGTTTAAGCATCTGAAATATCCCACAAAAAAGCTTTCCGGATCGAGATACGCCACCATCGTTCCGGGCTTCCCTTTCCCACGAGTCCCACAAAAGGGGCAGGTCCCTTTCAGGATATTTCCCTCAATCCTTGCTCCGGGAATGTGTTCCAGATAGAATGCCTTTAGCTGATCAACGCGATCCATGAATAGACATCTCCCTCATTCATGAGTTAATATAGAGGACAAACAGAGTAACCTCACAAAAGAATCCCTTCCCTAAGAGTCTGATTATGCTCGCTAATGCAGTATAATCATAGCATAGGCTTTGAAAATAGGCAAAAATCCGGAAAGGAACACGACCAGGGTATCTTGTGGCTCGTGTCCAATGTAGCCATAATGAAAAAATCTGTAAGCGCTTTACTTGTCTTGCTCGCGTTGGGCCTCGCCGCGCCGATCTTTGCTTCGGCTTCGACGGTAGAGGTGGAGGTCATTCACTCTCAGGACCGTTATGAGGTGGACAAAACCTACCCCTTGCTCTTCCGTTTGAGTATCTCGGCATCTTGGTATCTTCACGGTACCGAGGCAGGAGCCAGTGAACTCATTCCAACCGTCCTCTCGTTCGATGATTTTCCGGAACTAAAAGTGAAGGATATCCAGTTTCCAGTTCCTGAGAAGGTGAAATTTGATTATACAGCGCACCCTATTGAGGTCTTTTCAAGTGATATATTGGTCAGCGCAACCCTCGTGGTCATGGAACATGCGCCAGAGGGAGAGCAAATGATCAAAGGGACGCTTTCATATCAAGCCTGCTCAGAGAAGTCCTGCCTGCCCCCAGAGACGCTTACGATATCTATCCCTCTCTTCATTGTACCCCAAGGCACGCCCACCACGGCCCTTAATCAGCATTTCTTTTCTGCCGCAACGGATGAGAGCGATTTCCAGGGGGGTATGATGGGGATGAGGCTAGGAGCTGGCCTGTGGTTGACACTTCTGGGGTTTTTCTTGGGAGGATTGGCGCTGAACCTGACCCCATGCATTTACCCCCTTATTCCCATAACCGTCTCCTATTTTGGTGGAAGAAGCCAACAGATCCGCAGTCATACCTTGTTCCACGCGGCGCTTTATATGCTCGGTTTGGCCATCACGAATTCCGCACTTGGGCTGTGGGCTGCCCTATCAGGGCGCATGCTAGGCTCCGCCCTCCAGCACCCTCTTGTCCTGATCTTTATGGCCGGGCTATTTATTTTCTTAGGCCTGAGCTCCTTCGGATTGTGGGAGCTCCGTCTCCCGGCAGGGCTGACCAGGACTGCCTCAAAGTCTTACGGGGGCTTCTTCGGGACTTTCTTCATGGGTCTCACCCTCGGCATTGTCGCAGCCCCCTGTCTCGGGCCCTTTATCCTTGGTCTCCTCACCTATGTCGGCCAAAAAGGAGACCCCTTCTTGGGCTTCCTCTGTTTCTTTATCCTGAGTATTGGCCTCGGGCTTCCCCTGGCCATTCTCGCCATGTTCTCTGGCGCTGTAGACCGATTGCCCCTGTCCGGGGACTGGATGATCTGGATAAGAAAATTCATGGGCTGGGTTCTTATCGGTATGGCGGGATACATGGTCAGCATCATGACCCCGCACGCCGTGGTCAAATCCGGCCTTGTCGCTGGGGTCATCATCGCTGCCAGTATTCATCTCGGCTGGCTTGATAAAACCGGAACCACGATCCGCGCTTTCCCCTATTTCAAAAAGGTGTTCAGTGTGATTCTGTTCCTCGTAGCCCTCACCTATGTCTGGTCGGCACACCACGAGAGTCAGGGGATTCGCTGGGCACCCTATGATGAGACCTTCATGGCCGAGGCGGTGAGAGATGACAAGCCGATCATATTGGACTTTTATGCTGAGTGGTGTGGGCCATGCCGGGCTCTGGAGGATGCGGTCTTCAAGGATCCGGAGGTCTTAGTTTTGAGCCGCAACTTCACGACCGTACGCCTGGACCTGACACGCCGTCATCCTTTTCAGGATGAGGTCCTCAAAAGATACGGGGTCAGAGGCGTTCCAACGGTCATCTTCCTTAACACCGAGGGT
>JASFTV010000112.1:0-9971 GCA_050050615.1 Desulfobacteraceae bacterium | reverse complement strand
TAGTGAAGGGAAAGAGGCCACGATGACCACCTGGTAGTTCCTGAGAAGGTCCATCAGGTAATCCCTTTTTCCGTCGTTCAAAGCAGACAGATTGGATCGGATCATAAGCCTCGGCGAGAGGGGGGACAGGCCTTCAATCAGTTTGACAATGTTCGGATTCAGCTCCGGTGCCCCTCCGGTGATGTCGATCGTTTCGAAATCGCTCCTCTCCGCGTAAGCGATCACGTCCTCCGAAGTCTTCGCGTTCATGTTTTCCTTACGATCCGGGCCCGCGCTCAGATGACAGTGCCGGCAAGCCTGATTGCAGAGGTATCCCACGTTAATCTGCAATATGGTCGTCTTTTCCCGATTCAGTTTGAGACCATGTTTCGAAATGGTCTGCCGAAAAGGCTCCAAGGTGAGGGCTTGTTCCGCGGGTGCCTCAACACTCTCTTGTGAGCATTGTTCGGGATACATTTTGCTTTATTCCTCCTTCTTACATGGAGAGCTTTTCCGCAATGTTCCTCATCTGAATCCCGTGAACCAGAGAAGCACCCCCCCGAATGGCCGTTACGACATGCACGGCCTCGGTCATCTCTGCCAGGCTGGATCCCTTCTCCAGACAGGCCTGGGTGAAGGCATCGATACAATACGGACATTGAATCGTGTGAGCAACAGCAAGGGCGATAAGTGCCTTTTCCCTTTCTGTGAGCTCTCCTTCAGCAAATACGGCTCCGTAGTAGTCAAAGAACTTCTGAGCCAAAACCTGTGCCTCTTTTCCGATTTCTTCAAATCTTGGTAGATCTTGCGGTTTGTAATAGGTTTCCATTGCACCTCCCCTTTACATTTAAGGTTCTCGCAAAGAAAATATTGTAATCATTTCCCAAATCCTCATCATGCTTCCCCCTTCAAGGGGTCCACCAGGGCCCGGTGAATCCCCATTCGGTGTTGTCTTCCATGAAATGACCCTGTTTATGCGAACGGTACCCAGCCTAACGGCGAACTGCTATCCTAAGCGCCGGCTACCGTGCTCCCTTCTGAAGGTTTTTCGCAGCCGCAGGCCCCCAGCTTCCCGCTTCATAGGGGAGAAGCATTTCTGCCCGGTTACTGCATGTTTCGCACCCTACCAAAATGGGCGTCAGAAAAGACCAGCAAGTTTCTACCCCATCCTGCCGCCAGAAAAGCATGTGGTCACCCAGCATGCAGTCGGACAACACCTTTTCATAGGCATCGAGGACCGGGCCTTCATACCCCTGGTGATAGAGGAAATCCATGGTCACGGATCTCAGGCAGACCTGCGCCCCAGGATTCTTGGTCTGGAACGTCAGGGTGATCTTTTCGTCCGGATAGATACCCAGAATGAGTCTGTTGGCAGAGACATGTTCCCCGAGGGTTTGGCGAAACATGGAATGGGGGATCTCCTTGAACTGGATAGCGATCTCGGTCAACTTCTTGGCAAGTCTCTTGCCTGAAGTTACATAGAAAGGGACCCCCTGCCACCGCCAGTTGTCCACGAAGACTTTAATCATGGCAAAGGTGGGGGTGAGTGAATCAGGGCTGACCCCGGGTTCCTCGCGATAAGCAGGGACTTCCTCGCCCCCTATGCTGCCTCGATCATATTGACCTAGGACCAGGTAGTCTTCCAGTCTGTCCACAGGGAAAGGCCTCAGAGATCGGTACAGCTTTACCTTTTCGTCACGGACCCTGTCCGCCTCGAAAAGGGAAGGGGGTTCCATGGCGGTGAGGGATAGAAGCTGCATCATGTGGTTTTGAAACATATCTCTCAGAACACCTGCCTCTTCATAGTACCCCGCGCGGTGCTCGACACCGAGGGTTTCAGCCGCTATGATGCTCACGTAATCGATGTACCTTCTGTTCCATACGGGTTCAAAGATAGCGTTTGCAAAACGGAACATCAGGATGTTCTGGACCGTCTCCTTGGCCAAATAGTGATCGATCCTGAAGATCTGATGCTCTTGAAAATACTCATGGAGGGATCGGTCCAGGGCGATAGCCGTTTCCAGGTCGTGGCCGAACGGCTTTTCCACAACGATCCTTGACCAACCGCCCCCCTCCTGGCCTTCAGCTGAAAGGCCTGCCCGTCCAAGCATCTGCGCTGTTGTTTCATACAGGGTGGGTGGAGTAGCAAGATAGAAGATCCGGTTTCCCCTTGTACCATGTTTCTTATCCTGAACCCTTAAAGACCGGGCCAAATCCGTAAAGGATGCGAGGTCATCATATCCTATAGACAAATAGTGAAGGGAGGCGGCAAAGGTCTCCCATTTTGCATGATCCAGATTGCCGCTGGTTATGAGGGACTTTTTCATGCGATGCCTAAAATCCTCATCACTCATCTCGGTTCGGCTGCAGCCTACGATCAAAAAAGGATCAGGCAGCCCGCCATGAAGGTACAAATTGAATAATGCGGGAAGCAGCTTTCTCCCGGTCAAATCGCCAGAGGCTCCCACAATGACAATGGTACAGGGGTTGATCCTGCCGTCGGTCAAACACTTATCTCTCGGAAGACCTAACTCCTGGGCTACGCCCTCTATGATTGCCTCAAAGTTGCTGCTCTGATTTTTGACCTCATTGTCCATCACATGACCTGCCTGCTGGATTCCACTTTTGGTTTCGGCTTGCACGGGAGCACCCCCGACGACCCGCGCAAACAGCGAAATCTAACATCTTGCCTGTTGAAAATTCTTGAAGGCATTTCGTGGCACCCCACCAGCAGGGTAATCAAAAATGTTCAGATGCTCGTTGAGACCTGCCAAATCCCGCCTCAGCCGGGTTGATGGGCGTTTTTCACCACCCTGCTAGTGGTTCAGATTCCAATCGTAAAAGAGATACTCAACCGTGATCTGGTTCAGATTTTTTTCGAGGAATCGTGTTTTTTCGTCCCTGTCCAAGTAGCGAAGCAGAAACTGAAATATCTCTTTTCTGCCCCCAAAGTCTGTCGAGTACCAGTTAAAAATCTGGGAGAGGAAGGTTTTGTTTTCCTCAGGTAATATAACGACTTCTGAACTGTTTACAAAGTTTTTTGCAGCCGTTTCGAGTTGTTCGTCAATCCGTTCGGCCTCATAGAAGCGGATGGGTGCACAGGACCTTGAGCCGCAGACCAGAGCGAAATGAACCCTCGGATCAACCTGTTGAAGACTGAATTGGCGCCGAGGATCGTGCTTCCTGAATACGGGAAAAATCCTGTACGGGGGCCGCGCGTTCGCCCGTAGAACGCCGTGCTCCATCTCATCGGGGGAAAATGAAAACTCACCAATCTGATAGGATACATGGGTAAAAAAATCTGGGATTTCCCTGACTGATGACGTGATCTCCAGTTCTATGATGCCATGGACCACAATGGTATTGTAAAGGTTGATCCAGAAAGCCAGTTTTTCCTCGGGAGAAGAAAGCGTCGCCAAATCGAAACCTTGAAGTTGGGCAGCCATCTCCTGGTAACTGATGTACTCGGATGAATGCTTCATCGCCTCATAATTTACCCGCCCACGATTCAGATCGTAAAATCTGTTCTTCAGATCCCCGATAGCGGCCATCAGGCTGGACGCCATCTCTTTTGAGGCAGACGTACCAAATTCTCCCGATCCGTTCAGAATCCTTTTCCTTTTGAGTCTGCCCATCTTACCCGGCTTCAACCAGTCAAGACGATGTTTGTCTTCGTCATAGTATTCGTAGACCAGATCCAGGAACAGGGCCGCGGTCCAAGAGAAATTCGAGGAGCCGTAACCCTGTCCACGCTGCGAATCGAAATATTCATAGAAACCAAAGCGGATGGGAAGCTGGATCATGTCCCTTTTCATTGCGTCCGCCTTTTTCTTGTAGCCGTAACCCTTCAGTCCCTGAGAAAGCATCCAGTTGATATTGATCCACACGGGGCCGCGCCAGTAATTCTTGGGATCAAAATCCTCCCGGGTCATGTCGTAGTTGGGTATAGTGAAACAATTTCCCTGATGAAGCGCACAGAAAGATATGGAGTCTATCGCCTTATAAAGGATTTCGGCCTGCGCCTTTGAAGCAGCCCCTCCGAAAAGAGGCATGAAAGTGGCGGCTGTCGCTGTATGAATATGTTCTCCAGCGAACAGGTCAATGGATTCGAATTTGTTGCATGCCTCACACCAGAGCTCTTTAGAGATCGCTTTGGATGTCCGGTCCAACCAAGCTTCTACTTCAGCGGTATCTTCACTCAAGACCTTTCCAATGGCCAATAGATCACGGTTTGCGCGGCACAAAATGGAATTGAACAGCACATCTATGATCAGAAAAGGAGATTCCTTGCGAATATCCCCTTCCCGATATTCCGCCCGCCTGAAAAGATCCACCAAATAGATGTAACGATCATAGTCTTCATCACTCGGCCTTTGATCTGCCGGCACGCCATGCTCCAGGTCTTTCCGCTCGTACGGAGGCACTTGGTCTTTATGAACCTGAATATTCCTGAGAGGTTTGTCCCACGCAGGCGAATTATCAAGGCCGGACTCCCACGGATGCCTGATGTAAACGAGCCCCGAATGCTCCGGGTCCCTGTGCTGGTACAGATAGCGATGGGAGGCGAATAGCTTAGGAAAAAGCACTTTCAGAAATTGACGGGCCTCTTCTTGATCCTCGGCGCCCTCATAAATATGCCGGCATGCAATGGCGTGAAGGGGGGGCATGGTAATCCCGCTCGTGAGCATGCCGCCCGGGACCTGCCAGAAATCGGGCTCGGGGAAATAGTTCCCCAGCGCTTCAGGGTTGAAAGCAATCTGTGGAACCATGCCATTGGGCCATTGGTGTTCGAACAGGGACAGCAGTTCCTGCTGAGCCCTTTTCTGGTTGTAGTGGGCATACCCGATGGCAATGAATCCGGAATCCCAGTTCCACTGGTGAGGGTACAGGCTCGGAGAAGGCCTGGTATACGACCCCGTCCAGTTGCTTTCCAGGATTCGCTGTGCAACCTTGATGTAATCCTTGAATCCCTTTGTTGAGAAATAACTCAGCATCGTCGTTAACAAATTCCCTTGAGAGAGGCATTTTCCGGTTGTGAAGATGCTCCGGGCTGTGGGCGGGGAGATTTACTGCTTGTCCGCCGTAACCACTGCGTGACCGCCGAACTCCCGACGCAATGCGGCAACCACCTTATCGGAAAAAGTATCCGTTTTCTTCGAACGGAACCGGTTCATGAGGGACAAAGCGATCACAGGCGCCGATACACCTGTCTCTATGGCCTGCTCGACCGTCCATCGTCCTTCCCCTGAATCCTCCACATAACCGCGGATATCTGAGAGTTTTCCGTCTTTGGCGAAAGCCGCCTCGGCCAGTTCCAGCAGCCACGATCTTACCACGCTCCCTTGATTCCAGAGGTGGGCAATGGCGGCGTAATCAAGGGACTCCCCATAAGAGGAAGCCTCCAGAATCTGAAACCCTTCGCCGTAGGCCTGCATCATGCCGTATTCGATCCCGTTGTGAACCATTTTCACGAAATGACCGGAACCTGTCGGTCCGCAATAGAGATAGCCGTCTTTGGGAGCCAAGGTTCTGAATATGGGCTCGAGATATTGGCAGGTTTCCTTTTCGCCCCCGATCATCAAGCAATAGCCTATCTCAAGTCCCCAGATGCCACCGCTGACACCCACGTCCACGAAGCGGATATCTTTCTCAGCAAGTTCTTCCGACCGCCGAATATCATCTTTGTAGTACGTATTCCCGCCGTCAATCACCATGTCACCCTGCGAAAGGATCCCCTTTAGCTGACCAAGGTGGTCGTCCACGGCGGGGCCTGCAGGAAGCATGATCCAGACGATGCGCGGCGCAGGGACTTTCTCCGCCACCTCAGAAAGGCTATAAGCGCCGATCGCCCCTTCCTTGACCAGTTCGTCCGTCTTTTTGGGTGTCCTGTTATAGGCGACAACCTCGTGACCGTCCTGCAAGAGCCGCCTGGCCATATTCATGCCCATTCGGCCCAAACCAATCATGGCTAACTGCATGCCCATCGCCTCCTCTCCAGAAGATGAAAAAGACTAAAGCGTTAAAAAAATGTAATTCTTGAAGGTCAGGTATTCATTTGACATTTGATTTTGAGCTTTGGATTTTTATCCACAGGCTCTTCCCTTCAAATGAAAGAAAAACTTGAGCCCTTTTCTGACCCTGTCTGAAAATATCTTTGGTGAGAGGAAGGTCCCTGCGACACGCTTGTTGATCTCTCCCAGCGTGGGATAAGGATGCACGGCCGAGGCAAGGGTTGAAAGTTTGACCTTGCCGTTTAGGACAGCCACCCATTCGCTGAGCAGTTCTCCCGCTTGGGGTCCCAAGATCTGAACCCCTAAAGGTTTCTCGTCCTTATCCAGGAGCATCTTGATCTTTCCTGTTCTCTCACCCCCTGCAAGGCTTCTATCATTGTCCTTGAAGGCCTCCGTCCAAACCGAATATTCAATGCCCGCATCCTTGGCCCTTTTTTCATTCATGCCAATGCTGGCGAGCTCCGGGTCGCTGTAAGTACACCAGGGGAGAAATGTATAGTTCACTTTCCTCGGCAGACGAAAAATGGCATTGCTGAGCACAATGCCGCCCTCGTATCCTGCCGCATGGGTAAATTGATAGGCCCCCGTGATATCTCCCGCTGCATAGATGTGCTTCTGGGTTGTCCGCATTCGAGCATCCACCTTGATTCCTTTCCGATCAAACTCAACACCGATGCCTTCAAGACCCAGGCCCTCGATGTTTGGAGTCCTTCCCATGGCCACCAGAATCCTTTCCGCCATGAGATGAGAGGTTTTGCCCTCCTTGTCCTTTATGACCACCTCTCTCTCATTTCCGAGATCCCTTGTGCCCACGATGGAGGCGTTTAGATAGAAGGCGACGCCTTCAGAACGCAGCACCTCCATGACCTGATCGGCCATATCCTTATCCTCCCTGCTCAGAATCTGCGCGCTTCTCTGAACGACAAAAACCTGTGTCCCCAGGCGGCAGAAGGCCTGTGCCATCTCCGTAGCTATGGGTCCCGCTCCAAGAATGATCATGGAGGACGGCAGATGATCCAGGGAAAAGATCTCTTTGTTGGTCATACAGGGGGTCTTATCCAGACCCTCAAGAGGCGGGATGCCAGGGGAAGATCCTGTTGCAATCACCCACTTCTTTGCAGAATAGGTCTTGGCGTTCAATCGGATAGCACGTTCATCCATAAAGGTCGGCGTTCCAAACTCAACCTGGGCCCCGAGGTCGCAAAATCTCTCCTCTGAATCATGTTTTTGAATGATGCTGATCACCGATTGGATTCTCTTTCTAACCTCACCGTAATCCACCGGCGGAACCTCTACCCTGGGAAGGCCGAAGGCGGTTGCATTTTTCATGAAATGGTACACATGGGCCGTTCGGATCAAAGTTTTGCTGGGAACACATCCGAAATGCAGACAGTCACCCCCCAGTTCTTTCTCCTTCTCAACAAGCAGTGTTTTGGCACCCAGCTGGGCCGCTCCGGATGCGACGGTCAGACCAGCCGCTCCCCCACCGATGATACCGATATCATAGTCATAATTAGTCATGATAAGTCCCCGCCATGATAAATCTTTTTGCCATTTGCAGAGTTATACCAGAACGTCCTCTGTTCTGCGTGGAGATGAATGGCTTTCCCGCACATCCCTCGCCCCAATTGAGCGTTTTCGCTCAATTGGGGTTTGACTTTCCATTCAGAGACCAGTCATACTCGAGATATTTCACTTTGATCCTGTCTCTTTTGGCCTCCAACCCCTTCTTAAGATCCCCCTTGGCATATTTCAGAAAGTACCCGACCACATCCTCGTCAAAATCCTCTGAGTACCACTTGAATATGCTGCTCACATAAAGGGTGTCTCCTTCAAGGGTATTGCTGGCTGGATCGTTGATAAAGGCTTCTGCCATCTCATCCAGTTGCTGATCCAGGATGCTCCCTTGATACGGTTCGGAGCGCAGGGGAGGGCAGCTTTTGGACGCGCAATTGACAGCAAAGTGAATCCGTGGATCTCGGAACCGAGGTCGAAGGATGTCGTGCTCAATATTGTCCAGAGTCATGACATCCGCGTTAATCCGAGCAATCTTTTTTTTCCAAGGACTCTTCAAAAAGCTTCCCAACTCCTTGATCGACTCAACCCCCGGGTAGGCACTCAGGATCAACTTAATGGTCCAGGCATTGTAGGCGTTCACATAGAAGGCAAACTGCTCGTTTCGAGAAAGTTCTTCTGTGTCCGTTTCCTCAAGGACCTTGAGATATTGATCCAGTTTCGCCTCCTCATTTTTAAATCCCTGATAATCCACCACGCCATTTTTAACATATTTTCCGAGCAACTCGGCATACAGGCTGTGATCCACCCCCTCAGCCGCCCGGCTTTGAGGCAGAGACCATACAAGAAGACAGACCAACACAAATAATAGAAAAATTCTTTGATTCCTCATGACCATCCGTTCCCTCCGTCATGAACTGCCCTTAGATTGTAGCCCCTTCCGTCTTCAGAAGAACTAAAGAGGCTTTCTTACATTTATCGAAAACAGGGATCGTGTACCGCAGATCCAAGGTCAATCCGAGCTGTTCAGATACAAATCTTCATAGTCAAGGTGCTTCAACAAAGACAAAAATGAAATGGGGTGAAGCACCCATTTTGCTAAAAAAAACAACGCATTTTCGAGTTCATGGGCGGTAATTTTCCTCAAAATAGGCCCATATGTTCAATCGGAATAGTGGAAGAACGAAGCCCTCAGGAAACGCTTTTTTCAGTGGGTCGTATGAAGGCAGAAATCCTTACATGGATAAACATGAGATGTGGAGGAAGGCGGGACAGGAAAACTTTTTTCCAGAGGCACGGCGGCATTTCTCGGGCTTCTTCACTACGACTGAGGGCCCATTCACGATCGTTTCAGAACCTCTTTCATTCGGTACTTGGCCTCCTCCGGCAAAGTGATCGATGAATCCATCTCCTCGATTTGTATCGCCTGGAGTCGCATCGCCTCTCTCAAAAGCAGCAGCTGATCTCTGTATCGGGAACAGAATCGACACATGAGCAGATGTATCCGGATCCCCACACGCTGATGAAGAGGCAGCTCCCGATCCAGGGATTCGGAGACCATGCGTGTGACTTCTTTGCAATTGAACATCCAGTGATACATTAGGAGCCCCCGATTGACTTTGCACCAAACCAGTTGACCTCCAGGCAACGCCTCAGGGCCATACGGGCTCGGTAGAGCATAACCCAACAATTAGACGAAGAGATATTCAAAACATTACAGATTTCTTCGCATCCCAGCCCTTCCATCTCCCGTAGCTTGAATGCTTGGGTCAATCGCTCGGGTAATTCAGATAGACAGCGGTTAAGCACTTCCCAGAATTCTTTCTGTTCCAGGAGCTTTAAAGGGTTGACAGTCCACTTAACCGGCTTTTCCTTCCACTGTCCTTTCTTGTCAAAAAGATCATCTATGGATTCCGGAAAGGTGTCTGCGTCGTGGAAGGGCTGTTCTCTTTGTGTCCTACGGAGGTGGTCAATGATCTTGTGCTTTAGAATAGAGGTAAGCCAGGTCCTTTCGGAAGAACGATGTTCGAAGCTCTCGTGGCTGCGGAGGGCGGCCAGAAAGGTCTCCTGAACCAAATCTTCCGCAAAGGCAGGATTCTGTATCCTGGATAGCGCATACCTGTACAGGTAATCGCCGTGTCGGTCAACCCACATCTCGGGATCAGACCTTTGTCTATCTGCCACAGGCCGCTCTTCCTTCATATCTCCTATGCCGGGAAGGGAGATAGATCCTCTCAGATGTTTTAAGAAGAAACATCTCCCAGCCATGTAACTTTCTCAACACGATGAGTTTTCCCTACTTTTTGGATCATTAACTGTTTTTTGAGAAAAATCAACACCAATACAGAAAGACTTCTTTTGCAGTCCCTTGGCCGAGCCCACTTAGAAAAGCTGCCCGCCTTGAACTTGGTTCTAGACAGCCGCCATTGCCGTTAAAACGATTTGGCTATTTCCCTGGCCGTGGTC
>JASFTV010000111.1:0-9975 GCA_050050615.1 Desulfobacteraceae bacterium | reverse complement strand
TCATCTGAGTGAAAAAGACCTGAGCGCAACAAAAATATTGAAGATCAAGCAGGTTCTGTTATAAGTTATACTAAATTCAAATAATTAGGTTCAATCATGTCAAATGAACTCATTATCAATACCCGGCCCCATGAAACCAGAGTGGCCCTTATTGAAAATGGGGTGGTAGCGGAACTCTATATTGAGAGACAGACCGGTCAGGAGCTCATGGGGAACATCTATCGTGGAAGGGTCGTTCGGGTTCTACCGGGAATGCAAGCGGCTTTCGTTGATATCGGACTGGACAGAAGCGCCTTTTTGTATGTTTCAGACGTCCATAAAGATTTCCTGGAACTGGAACAAATGATGCTCCAAAACAGTATCGCCTATGAAAACCCTTTAGCCGATGAGCTGGAGGGATTGAAGCCCGATCCACTCATGGAGATCTCTTTCAATATCGAGGACCTTCTCCAAGAGGGCCAGGGTATCATGGTCCAAATAGCCAAAGAGCCCATTGGGACCAAAGGGGCTCGCCTCACGTCCCATGTTTCTCTTCCTGGCCGGCACTTGGTTCTTATGCCGAATGTTGATCATATTGGAATCTCCCGGCGAATTGAAGATCCATTGGAAAGAGAGCGGCTGAGAGATGTCATCCAGGAAATCAGGCCCGGTCATCTCGGTTTCATAGTGAGGACGGTGAGCGAAGGGGCAGAAAGGAGCAAGCTGAAGTCTGAGATGGATTTTCTGCTTAAACTCTGGGCCAATATACAGGAAAGAATGGCAAAACTGTCCGTGCCTGGGCTCCTGCACAAGGATTTGTCCATCTCCTTGCGTTCGGTCCGTGATCTATTTACCCGGGAAATTGATCGTTTGATCATCGATTCGAGAGAAGAATACAACAATATTATGGAATTCATTGAGACCTTTGCTCCGAGGCTGAAATATTCCGTAGAGCTCTACGAGGATGCTGATGCTATTTTTGATGCCTACGGGATAGAAATGGAGATTTCGCGTGCCCTGCAGAAAAAGATATGGCTGAAGTCCGGGGGATATATCGTCATTGAATTGACTGAAGCTCTCGCTGCTATTGATGTGAATACAGGGAGTTACGTAGGCTCGAGGAATCTGGAGGAAACGATTCTGAAAACCAACCTTGAAGCGGTGAAGGAGATTGCCTATCAGCTGCGACTGAGGAATCTGGGGGGCTTGATCGTCATTGACTTCATTGACATGGAAAAAAAGGCGAACAGGGAACGTGTATTCACAGCTTTGAAAGAGGCCTTGAGCAAGGACAAGGCCAAAAGCCATATCCTGCGCATGTCCGAACTG
Organism: Desulfobacteraceae bacterium; assembly: GCA_050050615.1. GTDB lineage: Bacteria > Desulfobacterota > DSM-4660 > Desulfatiglandales > HGW-15 > JASFTV01. The sequence continues at coordinate 8,667 of JASFTV010000111.1, read as the reverse complement.
GGCCTCATCGAAATGACCAGGAAAAGAACACGGGAAAACCTTGATAGGCTGTTGAGGGAACCCTGTTTCTACTGTGAGGGCAGGGGGACCCTCAAATCAAAGCAGACCATATGCTATGAGATATTCAGAGAGCTGGAAAGAGAGAGCGTTCCCACGATAGAGGGCAACAGCGTTTACGTTTATGTAAATCCTGAGATAGATCAGATGCTTAAAGAAGAGGAACAGCAGTCCATTCTAGACCTTGAGAAAAGGATAAATCGAAGAATCATCATTGTGGCAAAAGATCATTTCCATATAGAACAATATGAGATAAGAACCTAATTGGATAAATAACGGTGTCATTTCGAAGGAACGGAGTGACTGAGAGATCTCTGGTAACACTAAAGAAGATTTCTCCCGGATTTTGCCCCTTCGGCAGGCTCTGAGGCACCCGAAGGGGTTGAAATGACATAATGCGGACTTCCGCAACCAAGTACCAGTGTGCTGTAACACAAATAACTTATCCAAATCACCATGACGATCGGAGGCGAGTCCAACTCCAAAATGTGACAGTAAAAAGGCAGGTCGCAGGAATCTTCCTCGTACAAATGGCCAAAGTGCCCCCCTTCTTTTTGAAAATACGAGACCTACCTCCTCAAATCGGCCCATCTCAGCCCGTTTTTCTGTTTGGTCAATCTATTCTGCTTTTTCCAGCAGTGTCCGGTTAGAATTTTGCGTAACCGCCTTTGATAGCGAATGAGCGGTCCGTGGGGCTCTCTTTTCAATAACGAAAGGTTTCCGCGGGAAGGACTATGCAGAAAAGGGCAGTACCGGTCCTCCGCAGTAGCCTGCCTGTCCCGCCCCTGCGGGGCCTCGCCCGATACCGGGTGTTGATTCCCGGGCACAGGCTTTTCGTTTTGAAAAGAGAGCCCCACGGAATGAAAGGCCAGTGTCGGCTAATATTTGCAAAATTCTAACCGGACACTGCTGACTTTTTCCCATATTGGGAATGTTATTTCGATTTGACATTAAGTTCTTATTTTGATACATATTTGTATAATTTGGATAACTTTGGATGCATTTTATTTATAAATGACTAAAAAAAGCTTAAATCTGAATTTGGTCTTAAGCATAATAGTAATCCTGGTCTTCATCGCACTCTCTGAACACGGGTTTTCCCCCTTTGAAGCGGTGCAAACAGCGATTCATGATGTGGAAACAAGATTCACCCTGGCAGAGAGGAAAGGCGCTCAGCAGATTGTGCTGATAGAGATCGATGAAAAAAGTCTGGACAGTCTCGGCTCATGGCCCTGGAGCCGCCTCCTGATCGCGGAGATGGTCGACCTCCTCAAGAAGGGTGGGGTGAAGCTGATCGCCATCAATCTTCCCTTTGTTGAAAAGGAGAGGAATCGGACGCTGGGAGAGCTGCAAGCGCTTCGTGACAGGTTCAGCGCTTCCGCCTTGAGTGAAAAGGACAACACGGTCACGACCTGGGTTCAAGAAAACCTGATAAGGCTGGAAGAGAATATCGACAACGACAAGAAGCTCGTCGAAAGCATACAGCAGGCTGGGAATGTCATCTTGCCCGTCTTCAGCACACTGGCCAGCGGCCAGAGAAAGGTGATAGGCGGAGATGATGCTTCTCTCCATACCAATTTCTTGAAGCAAAATGGTGTTTCTAGTGCCTTGAAAGAAAAGCTTTCTACAGGGCAAGTATATCTGCCTTTCCCTGCCCTTGCCAAAGCTGTATTGGGACTAGGACACGGGAATCCGCCTCTTGACGGACACCTAGGCGGGAGATCCCATCCCATGTTCGTCAGCTATGGAGGCTCCCTGTTGCCATCTTTCCCCCTGCGAATAGCCATCGCTTATCTAGGTCAAAAACCGCAACAAGTGCTGGTTGAGAAGAATCGAATTCAATTGAAAGACCGCGATGTTCCTCTGTTTGATGGAGAGATGCTCATAAAGTTTGATAAGGGCCAGAGGGATATCCCGCGTTACTCTTTTGTGGATGTTCTGAGGGCAGAGAAGCGACAAGTAGCGCTGAAGGGAAGGATCGCACTTATAGGTTTCAACTTCAGAGGAAGCGGAGCCATCAAGACCCCCCTTTCGGCGACCACGTCTGAGGGAGAATTTGTCGCGTGCATTTTGGACAATATCCTCAACAGACGTTTTGTTGTCAGGCCGCCTTATTTGGGTTATATTGAGGTTCTAGTGATGCTCTTATTGGGCTCTTTTGCGGCATTCTTTTTCCCTCATATGGGCCAAATGCGCAGATTGAGCTGGGTGATCGGTCTGACGGCGCTTACTTTCATATCAGGATTTTTGCTATTATTGATGATGAATATGTCGGCAAAAACAGTATACATTGCAGGGTGTGTAGTAATGATCTATCTGGTCATTTCAATTGGCCAGGTATTTGCGGCCGAAAAGCTCAGTAAGGAATCAATCGAAACAAACCGGCTTCTCGGCCTCAGCTTTCAAAGTCAGGGACTGCTTGATCTTGCCTTTGATAAATTTCGAAAACTCCCCTTGGACCGCGAGACAAAAGATCTGATCTATAATCTCGGTCTTGAATACGAGCAGAAGCGACTGAGAAACAAGGCTCTGGCTGTGTACGAATATATCCACAAGGGGGGCGGCTTTCGAGATCTTGATGAACGTATACCTAAATTGAAAGCGTCCGACAAATCCTCTACCATAGGAAGTCATGATCAGGTAAGAGAAGACAGTCTTATTGAGGATGTTGATGCCGAAGAGATTACTCATGTTGGGCGATATAAAATTATCGAGACCCTAGGCAGGGGTTCAATGGGCCTCGTCTACAAGGCCCTGGATCCGAAAATCAACCGCCTTCTAGCGATCAAGACTATCCGGTTCTCAGATGAGTTTGATGAGGACGTCATCCAGGAAATCAAAGAGAGATTCTTTAGAGAGGCAGAGATAGCAGGGCAATTATCCCATCCCTCAATCGTGACTATTTATGACCTGGGAGATGATCGTGATCTAACGTACATGGCCATGGAATACTTGCAGGGAGAAGATCTGGAGAACTTCATCACGAAGAATAACCTTCTGCCTCTAGAGAGCGTACTCCATGTTGTTGCGAGTGTGGCTGAGGCCCTGGATTTTGCCCACAAAGCGGATGTGATCCACAGGGACATCAAACCTGCAAACATCATGCTCCTCAAGACAGGTGGTGTCAAGGTAACCGATTTCGGTATTGCAAAAGCCATATCATCATCTAGAACCAAAACAGGCGTCATTCTAGGCACGCCCAACTACATGTCGCCCGAGCAGATCATGGGGCAGAAAATTGACCCGCGGTCGGATGTTTTCTCACTAGGCGTTCTGTTTTTTCAGCTGCTTACAGGTGACCTGCCTTTCCAAGGAGACAACCTAAGCAGCCTTTTGTACCAAATCACTCAGGTGAGCCATCCCCCTTTGCGGAACTACAATGCCAAAATCCCCAAGGTCTGTGAGCGGATCATTGATAAAGCGTTGGCCAAGAACCCTAAAAACAGATTCCAAACCGCAGGTCAATTCGCGAGGGTCCTAAGACTTCTTGCCTCAAGAATAGAGGAGCTAAAGAGAAAAAGGTCTGTGAAGAAGGGACCCGTTCTCAGGGCATGAGTCGATTAGATGAGGATTGGAGCGGATTTGCAAGTTGAGACTTCAGGGATATCCGACGTAGGACTTCAAAGAGAGGGGAATGAAGATTCATTCTCCGTGGAAGACGCTTTAGGCCTTTATATTGTGGCAGACGGGATGGGTGGTCACCTGGCAGGCGAGGTTGCCAGTCAAGTGGCCGTGGAGATGATCAACAAAAGCTACCGTAAATGGTCGGCGAGCGATACCCCTGAGGACGAGCTATTTGGTTATCCGGATGAATCTCTTAGCATACAAGGGAACTACATACTGAGCAGTATTAGGCTAGCCAACAGAGTTATCTATGAAATGGCGGTGGAGTACGATCAGTATCACGGGATGGGCACTACCGTCAGTATTGTGCTTGTCACCCCAACCCTTATCGTCGCAGCAAACGTTGGGGACAGCCGGATCTACATGGTTAGGGATGGACGAATTGAAAGATTGTCCAAAGATCATACGATTGTTTCGGAACAAGTTGAGATGGGTGTCATGACAGAAGAGGAGGCCGCAACGTCTCCCCTCAAGCATATCTTGACCAGAAACCTGGGCTCTTCTGAAAGCGTGGAGGCAGATGTTTTTGAGATTGAGCCCTCGAATAATGACCGAATCATCTTATGCTCTGACGGGCTGACGGACCTTGTCAGAGATGAAGAGATTCTGGAGATGACTCAAAAGGAAGATGATCCCGGAGCCTTGTGTCGGAAGTTCATAGATAAGAGTCTGAGCAGGGGTGCCCATGACAATGCGACGGTGGTCACTGTCTTTTTGAATGATATGGGAAGACGGCGTAAAGGGCGCACCAAAAAGGTCGGAAAGTTTTTTCGAATTTTGTAATAGATCCCCAAAAGAGGACAAAAAATCTAGATCCTAAACCCGTTTCATGTTGCTATTTTTCCTATTATTTGAATAATATGAATGACATCCGAAAGTTGGAGGGCGTAGATCATGGCTAGGCTGATCTTAATGTTCCATAAACAGGTCATCAAAGAATACCCTTTTCTGAAGGATAGTATAACCATCGGGCGCCATGAGGATAATACGATTGTCATCGATAATCTTGCCGTGTCGGGTTATCATGCAAGGATAGATAAGGCTGGAACGGAGTTTATTGTGACGGACCTCCAAAGTACCAACGGGACCTTTGTAAACGATGAAAAGGTGGTTTCCCATAAGCTGGCACACGGAGACAACATTGTTATTGGCAAACACGTGCTGCTTTTCGTGGCCACGGAGAAGGGGGAGCCTGCGGCAGAAGTGAAAGAGAAGAAGATGAGTATGGACAAGACCATGATGCTTGATACGGCCAAACAGAGGGAGCTTTTGGCTAAACAAAAGATCCCTACTCCTGCCCCAAGACCCCCGGAAAAGATAGGCGTGATCAGCTTTATTGACCGTTCCGGTCTGGGAGAGATCGAGTTGACCAAGAAGCTCACAAAAATAGGGAAGGCTGATACAGCAGAGATTAGGCTATCGGGGGTGTTGATGGGCGGCACGGCTGCTACGATAAGTAAAAGGCCGTCTGGCTATACAATTAGCTACGCAGGCGGTATGACGAAATTAAAGGTTAACGGACAGGTTGTAAAGGAAAGCGTGCAGCTCAATGATTTTGATACGATTGAATTGGGTTCTTACAAGTTTCAATTCTATCAGAAAGAGAAGGAGGTTACGAGCTCTTAAGATCCCTTTTGCATGACCCCCTGATATGCCTTTTAAGATATCCTCCAGCTCATACTTAGAATTCTTCCGATGCCCACCCTCTGTTTCCCAGGCTAGCCGCCAATTATGTCGTGAGCCAAATGGAGCTAAGCCCCTCTTTTCCGTTTTCTTTTGAATTCGGCCAGGGCCTCATCTATTTGACCCTTCGTAAAGGTCTTGCTGCACTTTGTACACTGGTAAATCTCATCGGTTACCCTATCGTAAATCAAATCGTCGGAGAAATTAACGCTGTAAAAGCGAATCGAAAAGTTGTAAATGGGCTTGAAGTCCTTATTTTGGCAGCTATCGCACAAAAAGTAATCCCGAATAAGCTCCATTTGCTTCCTCCTTGAAACACCTTCGCATTCTTAGTATTTTTAAAAGCTTGCCCGTCCCGACTCTCCAGGAAGCCACCCGCGTTTGCTCACCAATCCGCCCTTCGCACTTCGGCCGCCGCCTTTGAGGGACTTCGTTCAGGGGTTGTATTGAGTAGGGTGCAGCACACCGCAGCGAAATCTGCGACGAACCGAATAGGCTCATTGCAGCAGGGAATTCAAACTAAAAGCAAGCTAGGTTTTTACATTGTCTGCCGGTTTTTTACAATACTTTTTTGTCTGTGGATTTGCCCCAAGGAGAAGAGTGGGTGCCAACTCACCAGTAGGAAAGCGGGTTGAGCCCTTTCCGACGCCGTATAGCTTCAAAAACGCCGACCGTGCCGGTCATCATGTTGTCCCCCAGCGGTGCTCCGGGAACAATCGGCAAACGGGAGTTCTGTATCAACCTGCGTTTGGGACCTGTGGCCAAGATAACTTCTGCGGACTTAAATCCGAAGGCTTTGAGGATATAAGCGCCATGCCCACCCTCTTGTAGTATCTTTCGATGGACCAATTTGCCGTCAGCGAGATCAGGCAACAGCTTTTCTATCTTCTCAAGAGTGATGTCCTGGGTGTGGTATTCGAAAAATCCCGCAATTTGCCCCTTTTCTATGGCGGCGCCAACAGTGTGAGAGGTGGCTATATCTAGAATCATGATCCTCACCTTTGACCCCACCTGAGCATCCATGGACGCCCCCAGTATGGCTGCCATCCCGCTATCCATAACATAGATTTCGTCGCTGGGGAGCTTCTCAGCGCTCTCGACAATGGCCCTAAGGCGGTTAAGGGTTCCAGGAACCTCATCGTTCCTATAGAGCAGGGCGTGCGGATAGGGGCTCCTGTCCAAGCTGGCCTTGAAAATATCATGGCGGTAATCGAGATGGGAGACGCCTTTGGGGGGTATCCCGTGGTCCTGGGCACATATCCCAACCACATCAAATGCAAAGGCAATACCGACTCCATCAATGATACGTTCTAGTCGTGATAATTGGATGTCACCAATGGTCAAATGGGTATAGTTTTTGTTGTCTCGTAAGGTTTCAGCCTCTGTGTCCTCCACAACCTTGATGCCATAGGAGCGAACCCTCTCGGGATTGTGATGCACTGTCGCAGCTGCCGAATCGGACATGATAACCTCAGCTTCTCGAGCCCTTTCTATGAGCACCTTTGAGATGGCGCCTCCCCCCATCTCTGTGCCAGTAATCAAAAGGTTGCCGGAGAGACTTTGCGCTTTTTCCGCAAGCGAAAGAACAGGCGATTTGACAACCGCTTTGTAATGCAGACCGGTCGCTGCATCATAGAAAAGGATGTCCATCGTACCAGCCCCAATATCCAATATCAGAAATCTACGCATCGATATAACCTGCCACCTCCTTCGGGATTTACTAATGGGTACTTCAAATACTCGACATGGAGTTGTGTCGTTATGATGCCTCTTAGCATGTAAATGGTTTTATGACTCACGGAGCGTACGCGAATTCCTGAGACATATCATCCGTATCGAAATGTAACGACTTGACAATCCTATCACTTTGTTCACATATACAAAAGATAGCTGGTTTCCAAAATAAATCAAACTTGAAGTTTTGTACTATATGAGCGCCTGTTTTTGCCCCATATCGCATGGTGCCCTGAATTCAGCTTCCACTCGTCACCTGGTTAGAGGGACATGGGGATCTGTTTTCAAAAACGAAAAAACGAGTGCCCGGGAATCAGCGTTTGGTCATGGGTGAGGCGGACAGGCGAGGCATGCGGGGGGGAGTGTGAGTGGAAAAGAAAAGCCTTCATAATCATCATGCCAACGCTCTTGGGGCAGAGATCAGAGAATTCATTGGCGCCCATTTTGCAGAAATCGGTCTGCCCAGCGAGGAGTGCACAGCTCGCCGCATCCCCGGAGACGGTTCAAAGAGGCGTTTTTGGCGTGTGACCGCGGCCAGGTCCGGCACGACCTGGATTGCGATGGAGAATGCACCAGCTGACGAGTTCTCGAGGCGTGAAAATCTCGCCTATCTCATGATTGGGAAGCATCTTTTTGAAAAGGGTTTGCCCCTGCCTGAGATATACCGTTTTGACCTAGGAAGGGGCTGGTTTATCATCGAGGATATGGGTGATACCAGTCTCCAGGATGTGGCTTCTCTTGAAAAGGACCGTATGGGTCTCTATGAGAAGATCGTGGAAATCCTGTTTCGACTTCAAATCGATGGATCAAAGGGCTTTGACACAGCCTGGACCTGTCAAACCGAGACATATGACTACATGGTGATGCGTCATTATGAGTCGGACTATTTCACAGACGCCTTCCTCCACAACTACCTGGGCCTCAAACGGGATTGGCCTGAGCTGGAAAATTCCTTTAGTCGTTTGGCTGAAATGGCAGCGAGGCCAGAAGGCCATTTTTTTCTCCACCGGGACTTCCAATCAAGAAACATTATGATATCCGGTGACAGGATAGGGATCCTTGACTGGCAGGGCGGTCGCCTCGGGCCGCTCGGCTATGATCTTGCCGCTCTTATCATTGATCCCTATACAAACCTGTCTGCCTGGGAAAGGGATCGTATCTACCAAGCCTATTTGCAAATGGTCATGGATTACGAGCCTTCATGGATTGAATCCTTTCAAAGATATTTCCCTTATCTGGCTATCCAGAGAAACCTTCAAATCCTTGGCGCGTTTGCCTTTCTGTCCAAAGTGCGGCGAAAAGCATATTTTGAAGCCTATATACCTTCGGCCCTCGAATCTCTTACCGGCCTCATTGATACGCTTAATGACCGAAAGTTATCACCCCTTGCTGACCTTGTGAAGACTTTGCCGGATATGGCTTAAAAACCCACCTCCCGAGTAGGCTGTGTCACGGTGTTATTCCGCGGCCTCAGCCGAGGGATCTCTAGGGGTGATCACCTCAAAGCCGTGTTTATCGGTCAATCGACCCTTGTAAAAAGTTTCCTCCATGTGAACCAAGGCGTCGAGA